>JADHTX010000156.1 GCA_016784875.1 Methylobacter sp. | reverse complement strand
TACCCAACTGGGTAATCCTGAGCGGCTATGTCAGCGGCGGTATTATTCGAGGGTTACTGGTCGGTGTTGTAGTCGCCTTAATATCACTGTTATTTACAGATATTAAAATTAATCATATGGCGATTACCTTAACTATCGCCGTATTGACAGCGACCGTATTCGCTTTGGCCGGTTTTATCAACGCGATATTGGCTGAGAGTTTCGACGATATTTCAATTATTCCAAACTTTGTCTTAACCCCGTTAAGCTATTTGGGCGGCGTGTTCTATTCGGTCGATATGCTGCCCGGTATTTGGCAGACTATCTCGATGGGAAACCCCATCTTGTATATGATTAATGCCTTTCGTTACGGATTAATAGGTGTGACTGATATTGATATTCAACTGAGCTTTATCATTACCGGCGGATTTATTACCACCTTAACTTTATTTAGCCTTTATCTTTTACATAAAGGTATTGGGATTAAAAATTAATAACACTTATCTTGTAGATAACTAATACTTAATAGTGTAAATTTTTTTTTAATAAAAGTCCCTATTAAAATCAATCAACAGGAAATGCCATGTTACTAAAAAAAGGTTCGACAGGTGATGATGTTAGACAGCTTCAAACCCGATTAGGTTTAACCGCCGACGGCATTTTCGGTTCTGGCACCGAAGCAAGCGTAAAAACATGGCAGGCACAAAATAATCTCAGCGTAGACGGAATGGTTGGCAATGATACGTGGGCAAAGCTATTTCCAGAAGAATCGCCAACCGACATTAGTTCGACAGAATCATTACAAGTTCTTAAAGGACATATTCCCGATACAGTTATTGCTCAGATACAGCCTATAGAGGCTTTGAATACTCCTTTAAGATTAGCTCACTTTTTAGCACAGTGCAGTCACGAAAGCGCAGGGTTTACCTTAGTCTACGAGAATCTAAATTATTCAGCCGCTGGTTTGAAGGCAACATTTCCAAAATATTTCCCTGCCCCCTTAAATCAAACTTATGCGAGGGATCAACCCAAGATTGGCGCACGAATCTATGCAAACCGAATGGGCAATGGCGATGAAGCCAGCGGCGACGGTTATACCTATAGAGGGCGCGGTTATATTCAATTAACCGGCAAAGCCAATTACACCAGTTTTGGTGCATTTATAGGCGAAGATACCGTTGCCAACCCGGATTTAGTAGCCACCAAATTTCCGCTGGCTTCAGCAGGATTTTTCTTTGATACCAATAAAATTTGGACTGTCTGCGACACCGGAGCCACGGATGCCGCAATAACCGCCGTCACCAAAAAAGTTAATGGCGGAACCAATGGCTTGGCTGATCGAACCAAGCTTTTTAAGCAATATTATGCATTATTGCACTCATAAAATTGGGATAACACGCTTTGTAATAATTCCTTTTTATAGAGTAAAAATAATGAAATATGCCCTGCTGTCTATATTGCTAGTTACATCGCCATTTGCGGTTGCTAAACCGGTGCATCACTGTTCGACAGATGCCGTTATTCAAGCCAAAAGACTACTGGATTTCCACTTCGGCATAGATGACCGAACTGAAATTGACCCGCATGTTACCGTACTTAAGCCGATAAAAAATCCAGCCGGAAAAGGCAAGTTTGATGTTCTGGAAGTGTATGGACACATCTACAAGGGGACTTATCGGATGCACTTTATTTATGGTCGAATAGCCGGGCAATGCCTGCTTATCGGGCAGGAAATTTTAGAGATAACTAATTTGTAAAGTCCTTGGTGATGGGCTTTCTGCCCCAACCCATCCTATGGACTGGCCCCGTTTTTGCGATTAACAATTATTACTTACCGCATTCCAACGCGCCGCTTAGGAGCGCAGTCCAGGCGCGCTGCGCCGCGAGTTACAGTCATTTCTTAAAAACAGGAACCAACCTTTCAAGTCTCGTAGACCGGAATAAACCGGTTAGAACAATAGCAAGAGCCGTGTTTCCGGCGCATCGCGCAACAAGCCGGAAACGCCAGTGCCATAGGATGCTAAACAAAGTGAAGCGCTTCGTTCCTCAGCACATCCTACGCCGCTAATCTATAAACTTATAACTTCCTGGCAATCCGCGTATCCGGCATAAACTCATGCTCATCGCGCGTGGCCATTTCCTCATAAAGCGCCCATTTCTGGTCTACTACTTTCTGGGCAAAATCCATCAGCTTATCGGCTTGTTCAAGATTAGTGCGCCTTAAGCTGCTGTAACGGGTTTCGTTGTAAGCATAATCCCTCAGCGCAATAGTCGGGCGCAAAGAATCCAGTACAAACGGGTTTTTAGACTCGCCGCGCAGAGTCGGATTATAGCGGTACAGCGGCCAGTAGCCTGACTTTACGGCCATTTCCTGTTGTTCCAGACCGTTTTCCAGATTGATGCCGTGGGCTATGCAGGGGCTGTAGGCGATAATCAAGGACGAGCCGTTGTAGGCTTCGGCTTCGCGGAAGGCTTGCAGCGACTGCTGCGGACTTGCGCCTAACGCAATTCTGGCGACGTAAACATTACCGTAGGCGATGGCTTGCAGCGCCAAGTCTTTTTTCGGCGTGACCTTACCGCCCGATGCGAATTTGGCAACCGCACCTATCGGCGTGGACTTGGACGCCTGTCCGCCGGTGTTGGAATAAACTTCGGTATCCATAACCAAAATGTTGACGTCCGAGCCGCTGGCCAGCACTTGGTCGATACCGCCGTAGCCTATGTCGTACGCCCAGCCGTCACCGCCTATAATCCAGATGCTGCGACGCACAAAATGGTCGACGATCGACAACAACTCTTTGGCTTTGTGATTACCCAGTTTTTCCAGCTGCTCGCGCAATTGGGTAACCCTGTAGCGTTGTTTGCGGATGTCGCTTTCCTGGCTTTGCGGCGCGGCGAGGATTTCGTCAACCAACGGTGCATCCAACTCATCTTTCAATTCGGTTATCAGCCGATGCGCCATCGCGACATGCTGGTCGGTAGTCAAGCGATAACCGTAGCCGAATTCGGCGTTGTCTTCGAATAAGGAGTTTGACCAAGCCGGGCCTTTGCCTTCGGCATTTTGCGACCAAGGCGTAGTCGGCAGGTTACCGCCGTAAATCGACGAGCAGCCGGTGGCATTGGCGGCCAAGATTCGATCACCGAAAAGCTGACTGATCATTTTCAAATAGGGTGTTTCTCCACAACCTGAACAAGCACTGGAAAATTCGAACAATGGTTGCAAAAATTGCACTCCGCGTACATTGGAGAAATCGACCCTTGCGCGGTCGTTGTAAGGCAGGCTTTCGAAAAAAGCCACGGCGGCTTTCTCGACTTCGAGATGCTCAGCCTTGGGGGTCATGTTAATGGCTCTGATATTCGCATCATTTTCCGACACAGCTGGACAGGCTTTTACACACAAGCTGCAACCGGTGCAATCTTCCGGGAAAACTTGTAAGGTGTAACGAGTGTCAGGGAAACCATGCGAGGTGACATTGGCTGTTTTAAACCCTGTCGGGGCTTGCTCAAGACGATCTTTTGCATAAAACTTGGCCCGAATAGCAGCATGCGGGCAAACGGCTGAGCAGTTGCCGCATTGTATGCACAGATCGGATTCCCAGATGGGAATATCTTGAGCGATATTGCGTTTTTCCCATTGTGTCGTGCCGGTTGGAAATGTACCATCGGCCGGCAAAAAACTGACAGGAATCCAATCGCCCCGACCGGCGGTCATTTCTGCGGTGACTTCCTGAACAAAGCGCGATGCATTAGCAAATTTCCCGACACTGGCGTCGACAAGCGCCGTCACTGTTGTTGGTAACGTGACTTTCTCCAAGTTTGCCAGCGACTGGTCTATCGCCTCAAAGTTTTTCTGCACCACTTCCTGGCCTTTGCGGACGTAGGTTTTTTGGGCGTACTGCTTGATTTTCTTGATAGCCTCTTCTTTAGGCATAACCCCTGACAAAGCAAAAAAGCAGGTTTGCATCACGGTATTAATACGTCTGCCCATGCCGGTTTTTCGGGCAACTTTTACCGCATCAATCACATAAAACAGGATGTCTTTATCGATCAACTGCTTTTGCACGGATGCAGGTAAATGCCGCCATATATGCTCGGCATCAAACGGGCTGTTTAACAGGAAGGTTGCGCCCTGTTTGGCGCGCACCAACATGTCCGTAGTTTCGATAAAGTTAAAATCATGGCAGGCAACAAAGTTAGCCGATTCAATTAAATAAGGCGCTTTAATCGGTTCAGGGCCGAAGCGTAAATGCGATACGGTTTGCGACCCGGCTTTTTTCGAATCGTAAACAAAATAGCCTTGGGCAAAATATTGGGGGTCGTCGCCGATAATTTTGATGCTGTTTTTGTTGGCTCCGACTGTACCATCGGATCCCAGACCGAAAAATACCGCACGCACCAGGTTATCAGGTTCAATATCCATATGTTCCGTCACGGCAAGACTGGTAAAAGTCACATCGTCGTTGATGCCGATGGTGAAACCGTTTTTCGGTTGTTCGGCTTGGAGTTCCTGGTAAATTCTAGCCACCATTGATGGCGTAAACTCCTTGCTCGATAGACCGTAACGACCGCCAATTACTCTCGGCATAGTTTTAAGTTGACCACCGGCAAAGGCTTGGCTCAGCTCGGTAATAATATCTTTATACAACGGTTCGCCGCTACTGCCCGGTTCCTTGGTTCTATCCAATACCGCAATGTGACGCACCGATTCCGGCAATGCCGCCAAAAAGTTTTTGGCGTTAAACGGACGATACAGGCGTACATTCAGTACTCCGACATTTTCGCCTTTGGCATTCAGTTTTTCTGCGGTCGAAACGGCTGTTTCTACGCCGGAACCCATCATGATAATAATGCGTTCGGCTGTTTCGGAGCCGAAGTACTCGAAGGCTTTATAGCTACGACCCGTGACTAATTCAAACTGTTTTAAAACCTGATCGAACACATCAACAGTACGCTCATAATAAATATTCGAACTTTCACGGGCCTGAAAATAAGTATCCGGGTTTTGCGCAGTACCTCGCATCATCGGCTTATCAGGGTTTAATGCACGTTCCCGGTGCGCAAACACCAATTCATCATCGATCATAGCCCTGATTTGCTCGTCTTCCAGCAGGGTGATTTTGTTGATTTCGTGTGAAGTTCTGAAACCGTCGAAAAAATGCAAAAAAGGAACCCGCGACTTTAAAGTAACGGCCTGAGCAACCAACGCCATATCATGAGCTTCCTGAACGTTGCAGGAAGCCAACAACGCAAAGCCGGTCATCCGTACGCCCATCACGTCCTGATGGTCGCCGAAAATGGACAATCCTTGGGTCGCTAAAGAACGCGCAGCGACATGGATGACGGTTGAAGTCAGTTCACCGGCAATTTTGTACATATTGGGAATCATCAACAATAATCCCTGAGACGCAGTAAAGGTTGTCGCTAACGCACCGGTTTGCAATGCGCCGTGTAAAGTCCCTGCCGCACCGGCTTCGCTTTGCATTTCGGCGATAGTGGGAATGCCGCCCCAAAGATTGGTTTTATGTTCCGTCGTCCACTGTTCGCAAAACTCGGCCATAGTTGAGGATGGGGTGATCGGGAATACAGCGCAGACTTCGTTGGTCCGGTAGGCAACATAAGCAGCTGCTTCGCAGCCATCAATAGTAACTTGTTTTGACATAGTGAATTCCTGGCAACTGGGGTTTATTTGTGTATTTAATAATGGAACACGGATTAGAAGGATTTTTAAAGCGGGGTGAAATATGCTTTTAATCGGTGATTATCCATCCCATCCGTATTCTATTTATCAATCATGTGGATGGCAGCGGTCGGACATTGCAAAGTACAGGCCGTACAGCCTGTACAAAGGTTATAATTCACGTCGTAGAATTTGCCTTTGCCCAGTTTGATAATAGCTCCTTCCGGGCAAGCGCCGTAACAACCATCGCATTCGAAACAATTGCCGCAGGAATAACAGCGACTGGCTTCATAAGTCGCCTCATCCTGGGTTAACCCACCCAACACTTCATCGAAATTTTTGTTCCGCACTTGCGGTGCCATCGTCGGTTGTTCCGACTGGTCGGCATCTGTGCTGTACCAAAGATTGAGTTCTTCGTGCAAAACGATATGTTTCTTGGCGGGATGTTGATATTGGGTGCCGCGTAGATAAGCATCGATATTTCTGGCGGCTTTTTTGCCGTGTCCGGTGGCAATGGTAACGGTTCGCAAACTAGGCACCATGTCGCCTCCGGCAAAAACGCCTGCTGCTGCGGTCATCATGTTTTCGTTAACGGGAACCACGCCGTCGCTTTGCGCTTCAATTTCCGGAAAAGTTTTTAATAACTCGGAATCGATATTTTGTCCCAGTGCCAAAATCAAGGTATCGGCTTCAATGATTTCAAATTCGCCGGTGGCTTGCGGACGGCCCTTGTCGTCCAGTGACATAATTTCAACCTGAATGTGGCTGCCGTCAATGCCGACGATGGTGCGCAACCAGTGAAAAACCACACCTTCTTCCATGGCTTCGGCCGCTTCAAAATCATGCGCAGGCATGTTCTTGCGGTCACGCCGGTAAATGACCATGGTCTCCGCACCTAGCCGTTTAGCTGTTCGCGCTGCATCCATTGCGGTATTGCCGCCGCCATAAACGGCTACCCTTTTACCGATGTTGGCCGGTTTGTCCAAACCAATGTTGTGCAGGAAAGTGACCGCATCCCGGGTGTCGCTCTCTCTGTATAAGGGAATATCAACCGAGCGTCCAATATGAGCGCCTACAGCCACAAAAACCGCATCAAAGTTCCCTGCTTCTTTTGCGGCTTTTAAATCTTCGACTTTCTGGTTGAGCGTGATCTTTACGCCCATATCCTCAATACGCTTAACCTCGGCAGCCAATACATCACGCGGCAAACGGTAAGACGGAATACCAAAGTGCATCATGCCACCGGCTATCGGCCCCGCATCCCTGATTTCGACTTCATGTCCTAATCGGGCAAGATGGTAAGCCGCAGACAAACCGCTGGGACCGGCCCCGACCACCAACACGCGCTTGTTAGATTTTTTACCGACGATTTGCGGCGTCCAACCTTGTTCAAAAGCCATGTCGCCCAAAAAACGCTCAACCGCATGAATACTGACCGCACCGTCTACCACCGCCCGGTTACAGGCAGATTCGCAAGGATGGTAGCAAACACGACCATGTACAGCGGGCATCGGGTTGTTTTCCAGCAATTGATCCCAGGCTTCCTGATAGTGTCCTGCCTGAGCTAAATCCAACCAGGCTTGAATATTTTCTCCAGCCGGACAGGCATTATTACAAGGCGGCAGATAATCTTCGTAAACCGGCATACGCCGTTGCATCGGCCCGGTGCCAGTGCTTTGTTTTAAATCCGGTGGAGTGGTCATATCCTGGTATTTCATATGCGCTTAACTCTTGATAGTTGTTCAGATTTATTAATATATACTTCGCCCGGCCACGGTTGCGGATTCCTAGCGGCTGATTTTATGCCGATAGCCGCGTTGCTGAAACAGTTTCATAGCTTGCTATGCGCCTGTTTTAGCGCCTTGCTATCGACAAAAATCAACTCGCTATCATTGCCTCAACCGTAACCGTGCGAAGTATATGTAACGTGCAATAACCCTGTCAGCCAATTTTTTTAAACAAAAATATCCGCATTGGCAAGATGCGACTATTTTTATGCATTCTAACCTGTAAGGCAGATTTGCCGTTAGGCAATCTGCAAAAGTTAAAATCAATACTATTGGATATTTATTTCAATTGTTCAATGTTCGGAAAAATTTATTTAATGAGCTGGTGAATCATGAATTTTCGACACTTTCCACAGCGACATTATCCAACAATTCTGCTTGTCAATACGCAATCGACACAACTTGACACTTTGTTATAACTTTCGGCATCATGGCACATGCCGCCAATAACCCTGG
>JADHTX010000155.1 GCA_016784875.1 Methylobacter sp. | reverse complement strand
CGGCGTTATCGATGTGCTGAATCCCGAAGTGGAAGAACCGGAATTGGTGCGGGATCGCATCTTGCGCGCCGCCGAATACATTCCCGTAGGGCAGCTCGGCAGCACCGACGACTGCGGCTTCTCGCCTTTCGAAGACGACACGTCGACCGGCCGGGATACTGCGTTTGCCAAGATCAGGGCTAGAGTCATCGGTACGGGGCTTGCGGCTAAGGCGTTGAATTGCTGACACCCGCTTTTCGTTGCCCGACAATTGCAGTCAGTTACCCGCTTCGGGCATAGTCGGCCCAATGAATGGATAGCGAGATTTGACGATCCGACAGCCTGACGGGGCATGTTGCCCCGTTAGAAACGTTTTGCGCCTGATAATTTAACCACTTAGCTAGAGCATCGCAGAAACGTTAGGGACGGTTACAAACCCCGTCCCGCTTGGAGCTGTTTCCTGAGCATTTTCCGTCGAGGATAGCTAGGCCTAGTCCTGGAAACTAAGGCTTGTCTACCAAATCCAGGAATTTTTCAAACTCCCCCTCATGCATGTGATGGGATTCTTCAACACGCGGATAGGCTCCTGACTGAACGGCTTCATAATATGCTGTATAAGCATCCTTCATGTTTTGCCAAACGTTACCGAATGGAACTCGCTTTGGCGGCGTAGGGAAAACGGAGCAACCGATGATGTCTGACGAAACATGAAAAATCCCATGCGCATGAGGGCCGGAACCTAAGCTGGCAACCGGAACAGGCAGGTTTTCGTAACACCACTTCGTCAGTTCTTCTGAAGCATGTTCGAGCAATACGGTGCTGATGCCGGCATCGATACAGCTCCTAATGAGTTTGACAATACCGGCAGAATCTTTTGCCGTCCGCCCTCTGGGCAAGTAACTGCCTACTTGCGACCAACGTTCGCCTTGGACGCCGAAATGTCCAACGACCGGAATCCCTGCGGCGACAATGGCTTCCACCATTTTTACGGTTTTATGGTGCGGCTCAATATGTACTCCGTCTGCACCGCGACGCTGGATTTCCGATGCGTTACGGACGGCATCGGCTTTGGAAACACAAGCCGTGGTGTTGGGCATATTGCAGCAAATGAACGGTGTGCTGGCCCCCCGAAGCACGGCTTCCAGAAAATAGAGCTGCTCCTGAAACTCCACGGTGTTCATGCTCTTGTGCCCGAACAACCCCATCGGCCCGGGACTGCCGACGCATAACAGATCCATGCCCAATTCCTCTCCCATCATCGCGCTAGGCGTGTCATGGCACTCCATGCCGATGATTTTTTCGCCCAGCGTCTTGATGGTGGTTTTTTTTCGTGGTGGCTATCATATCGATAGTCCTCTGCATAGTTATAAATATTGGCATGGCGTTCTTGGACGCGTCATAATAATATTACGTTAACGTAAGATTTTACAAGCAATCGTCGATCCCACCTCTGAAGTTTAAAAGTAACTACTCACTCTATCTAATGCTCGCTTCTGTAATGTTCAAAGCCAGCTTTGAACTCCGATAGCACGCTTTTTGGAGTCCAAAGCTGGCTTTGGACAGTAAGAATCGGCTTTGCGGTTAACAAAGGGGGTGAGTAGTTACGTTTAAAAACACCATTCACTCAACAATTAAGAGAGATAAACATGGTCAACAATGACGCACTTATACTTCGCACGGTTACGGTTACGGTTACGGTTGAGGAAATGATAGCGAGTTGATTTTATGCCGATAGGAATCCGCAACCGTGGCCGGGCGAAGTATAATCTGCTTTTTCATTGATCAATGATTTGAAAAAGCAGAGTCAATGCGCTCAGGGACAGTTTGGATCCCAAATAAGGCGGACGATATTGGTCAAATCGACGTTCTTGTTGATCGGGCAATTCGGGCAATCCTTGTGATTGGGACGATTTTGGCAATTTTCGCATTGGCGGATCAACATGTCCGCCCGCTCCAGGTCACGATCCAGTTCTTCCAGGTCGTTCAGCAGACCGCGAACTCTTTTGCGCAAATCGTCCAGCAGCGGCCGCATAGCGGCTGAGGCTTCTCTGCCCGTTCCATATTGCTCCCGCGTCCGGGCAAGCTTCTGCACCGATTCCAGTTCGATTCCGACCCGCCCAAGCTGCAAAGCGATAGCCATGCGTTTCAAGTCTTTCTTGGCATAGAGCCGGGTGCCGCCCTCGGTACGGTCGGGGGCGATCAGGCCAAGTTCCTCGTACAGGCGAATGGTTCTCGGCGTGGTGCCGAGTTCTTCGGCCAATTCACCGATTTTTAAAACGTCACGTTGGTGTTTAGGGGGGAGGCGCATAATTTTTTTACAAAATATAAGGCAAATGTAATAAGGTGAGTTTGGTGAGTGTCTGTAATGGTCTGAAGAGAAGACCTCTTTTTTGTACCTATCCTGACACAAAGGAAGGCTACAGTCTATCTGGCAAGCAATTCTCATTTTGGAGTTTTAACCATGAAGAGCATGAAGAACACGAAGGAAAAACGCCAAAAACTTCATGTTCTTCGTGCTCTTCATGGTCGAATCCGCCATCACTAAATTAAGCTAACAGGTTAAAATGAGAATTACTGAAAGTGCATTAAGGAACAAGCATAAATTAATTTACGCAATTACCATGAAGAGCATGAAGGACATGAAGACGTCAATCCTTCATGCCTTTCATGTTCTTCATGGTTTAAAAATAAAACTTGCTCAAGTTATTTCATGCACATTCCTAACCTAAAAATCAGTTGGTGATGCACAAGTATTTGTAGGACAGACGGCTAAATTTCTTCAATTAATTACCTATCAGGTGGGCACGCTCACAGTTTCAGGTATTTTTATTTCAAGCGATTTTTAGGAAAAACATAGCTGCGGAGAATTTGACATTGTCCGCAGCCGCTTAGCGTTTTTTAACTAAAACTCTTCCCATTCATCATTGGAAGATTGTGGGATTGATTTAGGTTTGACTGCTGTCGGGTTTTTAGTAGCCGACGCTCTAGCCAATGTTAAATCTTTTTGTGGTGACACTGCACGAAAAGTGTTGTCGGACTTAGCTTGAAACGCACCTTTATGCGAAGTGTGAGAGTAACCCTCCACTTTAAATTGTGCTACTGTGTCCGACAGGCTTTGCGCCTGTTCTTCCAGTGATTCCGCTGCGGCGGCGGCTTGCTCCACCAAGGCGGCATTTTGCTGGGTCACGTCGTCCATTTGGGCGATGGCTTGATTGACCTGCTCAATGCCGGACGTTTGTTCCGCTGAGGCGGCGCTGATTTCAGACATCATCACGGTAACGCCGCGAACGGAATTGACGATCTCTTCCATGGTTAGCCCGGCTTGTGTGACCAATTTAGTGCCTCCGGAGACTTTAACGACGGAATCATCAATCAGATGTTTGATTTCCCCGGCAGCCGTAGCGGCACGTTGCGCGAGGTTACGCACTTCCACGGCGACCACGGCAAAGCCCCGGCCTTGTTCGCCTGCCCGCGCCGCTTCGACGGCGGCGTTCAAGGCCAGGATGTTGGTTTGGAAAGCAATGTCGTCGATGACTGAAATAATGTCGCCGATCTTGCGCGAAGCATCGTTAATATCATTCATCGTTTTAACGACTTGATCGACCACTTCTACGCCTTTTCCGGCTATATCGGATGCATCGACGGCAAGTTGGTTGGCCTGTTTGGCATTTACGGCATTATGCTGCACGGTGGAGGTCAGCATGTTCCATGCTGGCTGCGGTTTCCTCCAGGCTGGCGGCTTGTTCCTCGGTGCGGTGCGACAAGTCGTTGTTGCCTGAGGCGATTTCCTTGGCCCCGGTGTTAATGTTGTCGGTGGCTGCTTTGATTTGGTTGATGATGTCCTTGAGCTTGTCTACCGTAGTATTGGCGTCATCCTTGAGTTGCCCGAAACTGCCGATATAGTCATTGCTGATGGTTTGGGTCAGGTTGTTACGGGACAATGCGCCCAGTACGCGCACCACATCATTGATGCCGCTTTCGGTGATTTCCATCAGTCCGTTAAGCCCTTCGCCGAGTTGTTTGAAGAAGTCTGTTTTGCCCTGCATTTCAATGCGGCGGGTAAAATCGCCCATGACAGCGCCATGCACAAGAGACGCTACTTCCTGCTCTACCTGGACTTCATCAGTGCGATCCCGCCATTCGGCCACAGCTCCCAGCCGTTGGCCCTGTTCATTGATGACCGGATTGGCGGTTACCACCATGGATCGACCGCCGAGATTCATTTTGGCGGTATAGGCATCGTTGAAAGTGGACAGAAGTTGAGCCTGATGTGCAGGGTTTGTATGGAAATCACCGATATTGGCGCCGACCAGATTGGCGGCGGAGAATTCCGGCAGCTGTTTACGGATATCCGCTTCGGCCTTGCCGAGAATATCGACTACCGATTTATTGACGTAAATGATGTTGCATGCATTGTCTGCAATCATCACGCCAGTGCTGACATTATCCAGGCCGATTTTGATGCGTAAATTCTCATCGGCAATACGTTTATCTTCCGCAATGTCGAAACCGAGTTTGGTCTGCATGGATTTAAGCGCTTCCAGCACCTTGCCGATTTCGTCCCGGCGTTCAATGTCTATGGTGTTGTTATAGTTGCCTTGGGCTATGCGGCCGAAGTGGCTGATAACGGAGTCAAGCGGACGCACAATAACGCGAAGCAGAATAAAGCCCAGCCATAGGGCAAACGTAATACCCGTCGCGATCAAACCGATGGCGATGTTGCGGGTTAGGTCATATCTGGACTGCGCCGATCCAAACTCCTGCTTGGCGCCATCCAGCTGCATTTGCAGGAGACTCTCAATGCCCTCATCCACTGATTCGTAGAGCGGTTGGATCTCTTCCACAATGATGCGCTTTGCCAGAACCATATCATTGCCGCGCAAAGCCGCAAGGGCCGGTTTTAGGCCTTCCACAATATAGCGTTTTCTATTTTCGGCGAATTTGCCGGCCAGCGTTTTTTCTTCAGGGGAAAGCGCGGAAGCGATGTACGCATCCCATATTTTGGTAACGTCCGTGATGGTTTGATCCAATTCGGTCGTGGTTTTCTGAATCACCTCGGGGCTTGGCGTAATCAGGCTGGCGGTAATGCGCATCCGCTGAAGCAGCAGCCGTTTTTGGATATAGGCGATCTGCTTCATGGGAAGTGTGCGATTTTCATGTACAGTGCGCAGGCTATCATTGGCCTTGTTCATGCCCTGCAAGCCCAGGCCGCCGATGATCATCATCAATACGCTCAATAAACCGATAACATTGATTAAGCGATTTTTGATGGTGAGGCACTTGAAGGGATTGCATTTTGTCAAAAAAGTCGATTTAACGACTCTTCCGTCCTGGATTTTCAGGTTGCCGGGCTTACCTTCTTTAAACAGCCGGTAGGCGGCATTAGCTGCGTTGATTTGTTCCAGGCTGGGTTTGCTGCGTATTGACAGGTAACCGGCCGGCTGTGCATTTTCATAATAGGGTGTGACATTGGCTAACACCCAGTAAAAGTCACCATTTTTGCAGCGATTTTTCACCATGCCGGTCCAAGGGCGGTTCTCCTTCAATGCCTTCCACATATCTGCAAACGCTTCCTGCGGCATGTCGGGATGGCGCACGATATTGTGCGAGGCGCCGATCAGCTCTTCTTGGGTGAATCCGCTAATGCGCAGAAAGTCCTCGTTGATATAGGTAATCATCCCTTTTAAATCAGTCTTGGATACTATGGAGTCGCTCTCTTTAAGCGAGTATTCGACGTTAGTAACCGGCATATTGATTTTCATAAACGGTCTCTTATTATTTTTGTATAGAAGCGGGGTAAGTTATTAATGTAAAACAGTGGGGAATTGATTAGTGAATCAAAACAGCGTCAAAAGGACCTATGAAATAGGCTATTCATTAGTCGCGCGACAAGCGGTATCCTTACAATCAACAATTACACTATAAATTTTTTACTAAAGTTTCGGAGTTCGTTTTTACCTGCAAGCAGTTGCTCCGTTGGTTTCTAAAGCCCTGAGCCTTACGTCTTGGCGTCAGGTTGGAAGATTTGCAAAATTGATGTCCGTGCAGTTGCCGCCATTGCTTGCCGCACCCCACCGGCTATACTATGATTTCTTTTGCGCGAAGTGCCGAGTGCACTTATGAGATGAAGCGAAGAAAGAATAGCTTTTATTGAACGTGTATTCAATAATTGGTTTTGGAAATTTGTTAGGAATGCTTGAAATGGCCAGACCCATAGAATTTAATCGTGAAGAGGTGCTCCAGAAAGCTATCGGAGTTTTTTGGCAAAAAGGTTACAGCGCGACATCTATCAAAAACCTAGTCGAGGCTACAGGACTACAGCCAGGTAGTCTTTATGCGGCATTTGGCGATAAACGCGGACTTTTTTTAGCGGCCATTGATGGCTATTTTGAAGGCATGAAACGCATGGTTGTCAGCATGCTGCATACCGACCAGCCCGCTATCATCCGCATCGAAGAATTTTTTAACCGGCTGATCAGCGATTCGGTTACGGACGAACATCGCAAAGGCTGCTTTTTGGTGAATACCCTGCTTGAAATCCCGGTTCATGATCATGAAATCAATTCCCGGCTACAAACAATGTTCGGCTTGGTGGAAGAAGAATTTAGATGTGTTCTGAAACAGCACATAGCCTCCGGCGGGTTTGATAACAAACAAAGTCCTGAAGAATTAGCCCGGTTCCTGCTTGCCGGTATATACGGGCTGCGTGTGTTTAATAAAACTCAGCCCGATATTTCAGCCTTGAAATCGATAGTAGATAATTTGCTTTCTGTGTTGCGGGTAGGGGCTTGCAAATAGTACAGCCGGATATTTCTGTCGCGTAAGGAATAGATGCCCCCAAGCAACTCCGGCTGCCAGCATCAAGATAGAAGCAGACAGGGGCGGTGTAGAGAGTCCAGGTAACAAAAGGCTCACAAGTCCGCCGAATTGCGCAGAGCAGATCTGTGGTTTGTCGCCAGAGCAAGCGTTCTCCAGTCCATAGTCCATAACCGATCATCGTTGCCTGAACTGCACCGAACAGCAATAATGCACCGGCCGCAGTCGATAGACTGATATAGGCAAATGAAAAACCGGCTGCATAAACAAACAGGGCAAGCGCGGAGAGCCAACAGCCCGCAGTGTCGTACTTGCCGCCATGTATTCGCATGATCAGTCCAAGCGCAACTGCACCGGAGATGAGTCGAATTGACGTGAAGCTGGTGGCGTCAATGCCGGTGTGTTTCAGCGCTAACCGGCAGAGCAACGAATGTCCCGCGAATGCCATCATGGCCAGCAAAGTCAGGACGAATACTCGCGGGCGCGACATCTTATTATTTTGCAGTGATACCGTTCACGCTCCAATCGTAGTTAATGTCATCTTTGAGCGGTAATTTCGGCAAATCCGACCGGTAACGGCGAATGAATGTTTCAACACCGCCTACAGCTTTAAAATCATTCCCAAACCAGTCAAAAATCTTGGAAATGTGGATGTTTTCATTGTCGATTCTGAGCCCTTTATCGGCATTGCCCAGAAACTGTTGGACTTGTTCATCCAGTTCGGCGTTCATATTTGACGCCGAATAAGGGGTGTTGCGCAGATCAGGACAGCTCACCGATGCGCAAACGATGGCGAAATGAATGCGCGGTTCGGCCATTGGACGCAGGGTTGTATTTTCTATATCATCCAGCGACAGCGATTTTCCATCAATATTGCCTGCGGACATGCCCCAGACCGGGCTGAACAGGCTGCCGACATTTTTGATGGAGTCAATCGGCCAATGGTCAATAACCGTTTTTAACGCCAGAATATTATAAGCATTGATGTAAAAAGCCAATTTTTCCTTCTTGTTGCTGAGATTTTTAATCGGAAAGTTTGATAATTGCTGGTAGGCTGCTTCCAGCTTGCCGTTTTCTTTTAGAGCCTGATAGTCCACCAAGGACAGCTTTACATTGTTTTTTGTTCCCGGGTTGACGCTTTTTAAGGCTTCAGCATAAGCACTCCAGTCCGGCTCTGTGGCAGACGAGTTAAAACTCAGTATCAGCAGAATTGTGTATA
>JADHTX010000154.1 GCA_016784875.1 Methylobacter sp. | reverse complement strand
CTGGACATTCCGGTGCTGTACGTCACCCATTCCCAGCAGGAGGTTGCGCAACTAGCCGATCACTTGGTGGTCATGGAAGGCGGTCGGGTGTTGGCTTCAGGCCCGTTGTCGGAAACGCAAAGCCGTCTCGACGTGCCGCTGGCGCAAGACCGGGAGGCCGCCACGGTTTGGCAGGCGACCATCGCCGAACATGAAGCCGACTATCACCTGACCCGCGTCGAATTCGCCGGAGGCTCGCTCAGCCTACCGATGATCGATGCCGGGATCGGCACACCGTTACGGGTACAGATTTACGCCCGCGACGTCAGCATCGCACTTGCAGCGCCAAGCGCCACCAGCATTCTCAATGTGCTGTCCGCGACCGTTACCGGCATCGCCGATGGCCGCGACGGCCAGAGCGTAATCCGGTTACAGGTCGGCAATCAGGCGCTGCTGGCGCACATCACCCGCAAATCGGCGCTATTGCTCGATTTGCAGATCGGCATGGCCGTTTATGCGCAGATCAAGGGTACCTCGATATTAAATTAATCAGCATCTGGAGATTCATCATGAAAGCAAGCGCACGTAATCAGTTCACAGGAACCGTCAGCGAAATCCTTATCGGCGCAGTGAATGCCGAAGTTCACGTCGGCTTAAAGGGCGGCGAAACCATCGTTGCCTCGATTACTAAGGAATCCGTCGAAACGTTAGAGATCAAGATCGGCATGGACATCATCGCGCTGGTCAAGGCTCCGCAAATCATCATCGTCACCGATTTCGGCGGCTACCGGCTGTCGGCCCGCAACCAGCTGCAAGGCACGGTCACCCAAATCAAGCCGGGCGCAGTCAACGCCGAAATCGATATCGAGCTGAAAGGCGGCGAGCAGGTTGCCGCCACTGTGACCATCGACAGTGTCGAAGCGCTGGGCTTGAGCAAAGGCAAACCCGCCACCGCGGTATTTAAGGCTGGTGCGATAATTCTGGCTGTTGCGGGTTGATGTTTAGTGCAATCCGGCTGTAAACCGGCTTTCGGTTGCCGCCGGATTGCAAGAAAGCAACGTAATCTATTGCCTGATCAAGACCCATTCCATTACCTACTTGGCAGAGCTTGACGCCCCGCCTTGCCAACGCATAATGAATCATGGCGACGGACACTATACTTCGCACGGTTACGGTTGAGGAAATGATAGCGAGTTGATTTTTGTCGATAGCAAGGCGCTGAAACAGGCGCATAGCAAGCCAAGCTATGAAACTGTTTCAGCAACGCGGCTATCGGCATAAAATCAGCCGCTAGGAATCCGCAACCGTGGCCGGGCGAAGTATATTACCTCGGTACCAACGGATACTAGACAGCTGCTTTCTTCCGGATACCCCGTCCCATGGTTTAGCAATTTCCGCCCTCAATCCATCGCCCCAATCTCTGGCGAACTGCTTGACGGCAACGGATCCGCCTCTTTTGCTTCATTTTGTTAGTCAAATCACTTAACGGCATGCTTTAAATAACATAGTTTAATTTTTTAGCCGCGAGGCGAATACCCATGAAACCATTTAAATCAACAGGTTAAAACTATATGGCATAAATACTGCTTTTTCAACATGATTTAGCCTATACATCTCATCGAGAAGCCATCAAAAGTGTCCAGCATTTGCCTCAACAACGATCAAATTACCCGATTGTTTCACGATCACCGCGAAGCCATTATCATTTTTTTAACGCAAAAAGTGCACTGCCCTACTACAGCCCAAGACTTAAGCCAGGAAACCTATCTACGCTTATTAAGACAGGAAAGCGTGCCCCATACCGACAATCTTGCGGGCTATCTGTATCGCACAGCCGAACGCCTGGCCATCGACTTTTTACGCTATGACCAACGCATCGGCAAACACTCGATCAAACTCGACGAAAATTTGGAATGTCCGCAAATCCAACCAGAAGCAGGGGCCATTCTCCGCCAACAATGCGAGTTGCTTATCGATGCGATTGCCGCTCTGCCATGCCAATGCCGACATGTACTGTTGCTTAGAAAAATCGACGAATTGAGTTACGCCGAGATCGCCACCCAATTAAATATTTCCGAAAAAACAGTCCAACGTCATTTAGTTAAAGCGATGATGCATTGTCACCGCCGCCTTGGTCATAACGCTTATTGATCCGATGCCGACCCCACCCGCCCGCATCAACCCGTATACCTTGGAACGGGCTATTACTTGGCTCGTTGCCCTTCAAGATGAAAATTGCAACGAACCTACTCGGCAGGCGTTCCGCCGTTGGTTGAAAGAGCATGATTCACATGCTTTGGCTTATGCCGAAGCGGAAAATCTATGGAGCCATTTAGGGCAGGTCAAAAATATGGAGAAACCGGCTTTAGACACCGCCCGCAATGCCAAGCCACAGCCCTGGCGATCAGGCATTATTGGATTGTTCCTTGCGGCCGTTTCTTATGGATGGTGGCTTGATTACAGTGCACCGACCGTGGATTATCGTACAGGCATAGGGCAACGCCACGGCATTGACTTGGCCGATGGCTCGCATATCGAGTTAGATGCCCGTACTCAATTATCAGCAAAATTGTCATGGTGCCGACGGCAATTAATTTTACAGAATGGCCAAGCCTTATTTGAAGTCAGCCACGAAGGCTTCCGCCCATTCATCGTGCAAGTCGGCAAACTACGCGTTCGTGACATCGGAACCCGTTTTGACATAACTAAACAAGGCGAGGCCATACAAGTCGCTGTGTTGGACGGTGAAGTGACTTTGAAGCCTGACAGCGATTGGCTGGAAAGCGCATTGCCAGCCGGTTACAGCCGTTCAATGACAGCTGATGGTCGCTTGTTGCCCATAGCGCCCCTCGACTCAGAACGCACTGAAAGCTGGCTAACTGGAGGCTTGCTATTTGACCGTACCCCACTGAGTGAAATTGTCACCGAGTTGGAACGCTATCACGACGTAAGATTTATCTTTACAGACCCCACCTTGGCTCGGCAGACCATGAGCGGCCGTTTTGATGCGGCAAATTTGACCTCCTTTTTAAGAGCGTTGCAAACAACCCTGCCAGTCCGAGTCCAGCGCAAACAAGAGCTGATTATTCTCAGTCATGCTCGTGGTACTGCGAATACAAAATAAATGTCCAGTTTGAACGGTCTGCTTCGTTAATGAGGTTATGGCAAGGAAAAGCATCTTGTCCCCCCCCATAAACCAAGGAGAAAATAATGAAGCATCAAATCATTCCGCGCCATACCGGACAATACAGGCACTTGTTGCCGATATTGGCATTAGTGCTGGCGAGTTCAACTGAGGTGTTCGCGGATCAAGCCGCAGTGACTTTGGATTTGCCCGCCCAATCACTGGCGGCCACTCTAAAAAGTTTAGCAAAGGCCGGCAATGCCAAATTAATCTATTCTGATGCGCTGGTTCAAGGGTTAAAAGCCGATGCCTTGCATGGCGAATTTACTGTTCCGCAAGCATTAAACAGATTATTGGGCAAAAATGGCTTGCAATACGAAGCGGTTGGCAATGGTGTGATCACTTTGAAAGCAAGCCCCAAAAAACCGGCAATGGCACAGGACACTTCAATTTTCGAACTTGGTGAGATGACAGTGAGCGCCGTTGACTATCAAGACAAACTCACCAGTCGCGACATTGCCACCTCCGTGGATGTTATGTATGCCGACAAAATCGCCGATCAAAATGTACTGACGGCTTATGATTTGTTTCACCGCATGCCGGGTGTCCAGATCACTCAATTCGGACAAGGCACGACCACTGGCAAATTGTCTTTCCGTGCTTTTAATGGCGAAGGGAATGTCAATGCAGTAAAGTTGATGATTGATGGCATTCCCAGCAATACAAACGACGGCAACATGCCGTTCATTGATGCGCTGTTTCCCTTGGAAATTGAATCGCTGGAAGTCGTTCGCGGAACCAATGACCCACGCTATGGATTGCACGCAATTGCCGGCAGCACTGCCATCAATACCACCACCGGAGGCAATTATGCTAAGGCTCGGCTCAGTTACGGCAGTTTTAACAGCCATGAAATTCAGTCCGGCTTTGGTAATGAAAGTCATGGTTTTAGCCAAAACTACGCAATTTCATATCGTTCCAGTGATGGCTACCGCGACCATTCCACATCCAACAAAAATGGCTTTTCGGGAAAATGGTTCTACACGCCTGAAGACAATAAATACAAGATAGGCTTGATTACGCGCTGGAGCGAGGCGGACACCCAGGAACCGGGATATTTGACTTACCAGGAACAGCTTGCCGACCCGGTTCAATCCATGGCACGCAATGCCACTGACGGCGGCACCCGCACCCTAGGCCAAGTCAGTGCGCATTTGGATGTCAATTTGACCAATGATTTGTTCTGGTCCAGCAAAAGTTACGGCAACCTGTTTGAAGACCAGCGCTTCGTTAAATTCGATACGCAGTTTAGCCAGCAGGAACGTAACCGGGATGAAGTGCAATACGGCGCCATAACTTCGCTAACGTATCATCCTGAAGTGAACTGGCTGGATGACTTCTCAATAGAGACAGGCTTTGATTTTCAGCAGCAGCATAATAAGTTCAGCCGCTATAACACGACTGAACGGATTCGGACGCGGACACGCAACGACGAGCATTGGGATTTTCTCGTCTATGGCGGCTATATCCAGGCCGTCATCAAACCAACGAAATGGTTAAAATTGACCCCGGGTTTCCGTGCCGACCAAGTTGGCGGCTACTTCAACAATATCAATTCAGGCGCATCGGCGCCTGTTAATGACTACGGCACCATTTCCCAACCCAAAATCGGCGCGGTGATTACACCAATTAAAGGATATAGCCTATATGGCAATTGGGGCCGCAGTTTTCAGGTAGGTTTAGGCAGCGGCACATTCAAAACCGTAACCGGACAGGCAAATGTCCGTCCATCAATCAACGAAGGCTGGGAAGTCGGCATCAAACTTAAGCCCGTGGATTGGACTGAAGGCCGGGTAGCCTATTGGGTACAGGATGCCGTCAACGAATTTAGCCGGAATCTGGCTGACAACACCCTAACCAACATTGGCGCCACTAAAAGGCAAGGTGTGGATGTCCAGGTAAAAGTCAGCCCTATAGAGCCTCTCAGCATTTGGTCGACATTTTCGTTACAAGAAGCCATTGTCAAAACCAGTGCGCCGGATACCACGTATGCTGTGAACAATGAAATCGTCAACACCCCCAATTACCTATTTTCCGCAGGCATTGATTATCAAATCACTCCGGCATTGCGTTCCTCTTTATGGACAAGTGGACAGGGCAATTATTACGTCGACCAAGCCAACGCTCGCGGCAAATATGGCGAATACGCTTTGCTCAACCTCGATTTGGAGTACCAAGTTTCTAAAGAAGTTGACATACAGTTTCAAGTCAAGAACTTGGCCGATACGCAACGGGAATACGTTTGGTATGACAATGCTTACATAGCGCCCTTATTTTCGCCGGGAGATGGCAGGGCTTTTTATGGTTCAATCAACGTTAAATTCGATTATTAAACCCCAATGAAAAAAACCGTCAGCCGTAAGCAGACCTTGCGCCGTCGGTGGCTGGCGGCTCATCTTTATCTAGGGATTATTTTCGGTTCAGTGTTTGCTGTTACCGGCATGACCGGAAGTTTGCTGGTGTTTTATATCGAGCTTGACGAAATCCTGAACCCGGAGTTGCAGGTCGTCTTCGCACAAACGCAGCCACGATTGTCCTATGAGGCCATTTTTCAAGCCTTGCAGAGGGCAGAACCTGATCGCCAATCGGCTTGGCGCTTGGAAATCCCTGCCGATCCGCAACGTATGCTCAGCGCCCGGTATTACAAACCGAAAGAAACCGAGCACGCACCTTTTGCCCCCCTGATGGTGTCAATCGATCCCTACCGTGGAGAAGTAGTCAAGCGCCGCTTTTGGGGACGGTTTGCAATGACTTGGATTTATGACCTGCATTACATGCTGCTATTCGACCAGGCCGGAAAGATTATGATGGCGATTATCGGCGGCATGCTGTTGGTTTCCATGGCAAGCGGCATCTATTTATGGTGGCCGTCGCCGCATAAGTGGCGCACCGCATTGTCGGTCAAATTAGGCGCAAGCCCTGAACGGATAACATATGACTTACATAAAACCGCTGGGGTTTACAGCTTAATTGTCATTTTGATATTGGCACTGACAGGGATTGCCCTGGAAATTCCTGAATACGTCAATCCACTGATTGACGCCGCCTCGCCATTGCGCCCCCTGCCTAAACCACACTCCCATAGCCAAGCTGCGCACAACAATAGGATTACGCTAGATCAAGCCGTCGCCAAAGCTCAGCGGTTATTCCCCGACGCCCGCTTGTGTTGGATAGAAACGCCGCAGAGCGACAACGGCAGCTATCGTATTAACTTGCGCCAAAGCTTTGAACCTAGTCAACGCTTCCCGAAAACCAACGTGTGGGTTGACCAATACAACGGCGAAATACTGGCCGTAAATGATCCTAAATATTTTTCAGGGGGCGACAGACTTATCTCATGGCTTCATCCGTTACATAGCGGGGAAGCTTTCGCTTTGCCAGGCCGATTATTAGTGCTGGTTACCGGGTTACTATGCCCACTGTTGCTGCTGACCGGAATGCTGCGCTGGTGGCAAAAACGTCGGGCTAAGCGTACCCGCCCTCATTAATGGGCCTGATGGTTGTAAGCGCCTAACCTACCGCGTGGCCGACATTGTCCCGACCGCAATCGCCTCCAGCGGAGTTGTCAAGCGTTTGCAATATAACTAGACAGCATTGGGGCGGCAAGATCAGAACGCTGTATCGCTACGCATGCCCCAGGTTTTTTCCGAATCGGCCTATTTCAGCCATGCATTGCACTCCATACGGGCTACTCGTTCCGTTCGGCCTCAATTCTTCATCGCTCGCGATTTCCAAACCGCTCTGACGACCAAAGCGACGGCGGCCAGAAACCCGACCGTTGTCAGCGTGAAGCTCAAGCCAGCCTGAAACGGAAAATGCGGTTCAACGGGTATAGCCGCGACAACGGAGGATTTCGGCGTCAGGCCTCTGATCAGGAATGCCAACGGATTGAAAAAAGCGCCGAAACAACAGGCGGCAACGACCCAGACCGGCGGAGCGATGGAATACTGCCGAAACAGCAGAAAAAAGATGAACAGGAATTGGGCCATCATCAGATAGTCGATATGAGCCCTGATAATGTCGGCGCGTTCGACGAGGTGTCCGGCCAAGGTGCCATCGGGAAAAAACAGCGTAATGCCAAGCGTCCAGGCGATGGCCAGCGCTATCGTCAGGCACAGTCCGGCAAACGCCAAAAGAAAAAAGTTGGTCATCGTGATCGGTTCGTGCGGAATTTTTTGGTTTATCATAGTTACCCTCATCGTTATACGGGGGGCTTTCGCCCCATTTTGTTGAACCACTGCCATTAAGTGCCTTCTCCCCAGTGAGAAGGCTAGGATGAAGAGATTAAATAAAGCATTTCCCTTATTTTATTCTCCTCACCCCGACCCTCTCGGCAACTGCTCCTGCATTGCTCTATCTCCTGCATCCATGCAGTCGTCCAGCAGGAGCGGGTGACTTTTCCGGCAGTGACCTTGTTGGACGCCAATGTCGGCGAATTGCTCAAGCCACCGCCACTTGGTCGGGAGTTGCCAACAGTCGTCGATTTGACTAAACTGCGTTGCAAACGCCTGCATTCAAGACGGTGGCTCAAAACAATGTACCGGAGTATAAACAATGGCAGATAACCCTCGCTTGTATGAACGTGCTGCGTCGGACACCGTCAAATTCGACGCGCTCTGGGACATCAACGACGGGCGCACGTTTTTTACCGGACCGCTGTACTACAACGCGAGCCATCAGCACGGCGCGCCGGTCTTCCTCGCCGGAATTTACGGAAGTTTCCGCCTGCGGCTGCATGGCGGCGATTGGCAGTCCTGCCGCACTGCCGTCATTCCCGCCGGAGTCCTGCATGAGCTGGATATAGGCGGCGATCCGCTGACGGTGTTTTATATCGAGCCGAACATCGCCGGGGCCGATGCCTTCAAG
>JADHTX010000153.1 GCA_016784875.1 Methylobacter sp. | reverse complement strand
CTTAAGGCGGGACAGTTTAAAGGTTAAGCCGTTCGTGGTGAGCCTGTCGAACCATGAACGGCTTAACCGCCCATCCTTCGACAAGCTCAGGACGAACGGTTAAGCCTTGCCTATTGTCCCGTCTTAAGTGGGTAGCCCACATTCGAACCCATTGAGGAGCATTCCTGTCACCCGCCCAAAACGATTTTTAGGTTAAACAAAAAATCCGCCTCGCCATCAAAATCATTGTGCTATTCATTACAAAACCTAAAAAAATGACTGTTGCATTTGTAACAGAAGCACTCACCTCCCAAAGCAATACCCATATTATTCAATAACATAGCACCCTTGGCATGACCTGTGCATTTGCTTTAAGTAAATCTAACTTACGAGGTCAGACACTATGGAATTGCCAGTATTAAATGATGCCCCTGCATCAAAGGGTGGCTGTGCAGCCAGCTCATGCGGTACAACCGATAATCAAATGGATTCATTACCTGATTCAATACGGGAAAAGGTACAGAATCATCCTTGCTACTCGGAAGACGCCCACCACTATTTTGCCAGAATGCATGTGGCTGTCGCACCGGCTTGTAATATTCAGTGCCATTACTGTAATCGTAAATACGATTGCGCTAATGAATCGCGTCCCGGCGTGGTTTCCGAATTGCTGACGCCGGATCAAGCGGTCAAAAAGACGATGGCAGTAGCGGCCAATATTCCGCAAATGACGGTATTGGGCATTGCAGGCCCAGGCGATCCGTTAGCTAATCCCGAACGCACTTTTGAAACCTTTCGCCGTTTAAGTGAAGAAGCGCCGGATATTAAATTGTGCGTATCGACGAATGGCCTGGCTCTTCCCGATGCGGTAGAGGAATTGTCCAAGCACAATATCGATCATGTCACGATCACCATTAACTGCGTTGATCCTGAAATCGGCGCGAAAATTTACCCATGGATTTTCTGGAAAAACAAACGCATTAAAGGTAAAAAAGGCGCGAAAATCCTGATCGAACAACAGCAAAAAGGTCTGGAAATGCTGATTGCCAAAGGCATTTTGGTTAAGGTCAACTCGGTAATGATTCCCGGCGTCAACGATCAGCATTTGGCCGAAGTCAGCAAGGTCGTTAAATCCAAAGGGGCGTTTTTGCATAACGTGATGCCGCTGATTGCTGAAGCCGAGCATGGCACTTTCTATGGCGTGATGGGACAACGCGGCCCTACTCCCGATGAGTTGCAAGACCTGCAAGACAGCTGTTCCGGCGATATGAACATGATGCGTCATTGCCGCCAATGCCGCGCCGATGCGGTGGGTATGCTCGGCGAAGATCGGGGCGACGAATTTACGCTGGATAAGATCGAGGATATGGAAATCGATTATCAGGCGGCGATGGAAAAACGCAAGGTGATTCATCAAGCCATACAGGCTGAAATGGACGGTAAGCGTTTAGAAAAAGCTGAAAAGGCTCAGCAACATAAACAAGAACCCAAACTGACCACGCGTCCGGTTCTGATGGCCGTAGCAACCAGCGGACAAGGCGTGATTAATATGCATTTCGGTCATGCCAAGGAATTCCTGATTTACGAAGCATCGCCGGACGGCGTGCGTTTTATCAGTCATCGCAAAGCCGATCAATATTGCGGAGGCGATACCACCTGCGGCGACGGCGAGACCACTTTGCAAGTAACTATCCGCGCTTTGGCGGGATGCGAGGCGGTACTGTGTTCGAAAGTCGGCTATGAGCCTTGGGAACAGCTGGAATCGGCCGGTATTCAACCGAACGGCGAACATGCGATGGAACCCATTGAAGAGGCTGTCATGGCGGTTTACAAGGAAATGGCGGCAGCGGGTAAGTTGGACGAAAAGCCTGAAACTGTTCGGGCGAGTGCTTAAAGTTTAGCTCCCCCAAGCTCCAGCTCTAATAGTTCCCACGCTCCGGCGCACCCTCAGGGGCATAAATGGGAATTCAGTCTGCAACGCTCCAGCGTTGCGAGGCTGCGGGACGCTGGAGCGTCTAACACTGCATTCCCACGCCGGAGCGTGGGAACGATAACAGCATAATATTTTTAGGAGTCCGTCATGGCAGTAAAAATTATTGAATCCTGCGTAAATTGCTTTGCTTGCGAGCCGGTTTGTCCAAGCAACGCCATTTATGAGGCCAAGCCGCATTTTTTGGTTGATAGTAAAAAATGCACCGAATGCGAAGGTGACTTCCCCGTTTTTCAATGTGCCAGCATCTGCCCGATTGAAGGTGCAATTCTGGATTCGTTCGGCTTGGCGATTAACCCTCCCGGCTCTTTAACCGGCATTCCGCCGGAAAAAATGGCGGAAGCAATGGCTGAATTGCAATCGCACTAATCAGGAGCAAACTGATGGCTACTATCTATTTCTACGAAAAACCAGGCTGTATTAACAACACCCGGCAAAAGAAATTATTAGTCGCTGCCGGTCATCACGTCGTAGCGCTGAATTTATTGACTGAAAATTGGCAACCTGACAGCCTTCGTGCGTTCTTCGGCAAGCTGTCGGTAAGAAATTGGTTCAATTACAGCGCGCCTGCAATCAAACAGGGCGAGATTGATCCTGAAAATCTGACCGAACATGAGGCGTTAGCGCTGATGCTGAAAAATCCGTTGTTAATACGCCGTCCTTTAATGCAAGTCGGCGATAGCTTGATGGCGGGATTCAACCAGCAAGCCGTGGATAACTGGATCGGCTTAACAGAAATCGAAATTCATCCTGATATGGAAAGCTGCCCTCGCCCGCTTGCACAAGCTAGCTGCAGCCATGAATAAACCGCCGGTCTTAACGGTCGAAGGCAAAGCAACAGCCGTATCGTTATCCGAACGCGTACATTGGATAGGCGCGCTTGACCCGTCGCTACGCACTTTCGACATCATTTTAAAAACCGCCAATGGCACCAGTTACAACGCTTATGTGGTCCGAGGCAGCGAAGGCGTTGCCATTATCGATACCGTCAAAGAAAAATTTTCCGGCGATTTTTTTGCCCGCTTCGAGTCGGTAGCTCGTTACGACGAAATTAAAGTCATCGTTTTAAATCATTTGGAACCCGATCATACCGGCGCACTGCCTGAACTGATGCGCCGAGCGCCCCAAGCTCAACTGTACATTTCCCAAAAAGCGCAATCCATGCTTAAGGCGCTGTTAAAGCAGGACGAGTTCGCTTTTACGCCGGTCATGACCGGCGACAAGGTATCGCTTGGCGACCGCACCCTATCATTTTTTCATACGCCTTATTTGCATTGGCCGGATACCCAATGCACTTATTTAGAAGAAGAAAAAACCCTGTTTTCAGGCGATGTGTTCGGTTGCCATTTTTGCGATGCCCGGTTGTTTAACGATGAAGTCGGCGACTTCCGTTTTTCGTTTGAATACTACTACGCCCACATCATGCGACCGTTTAAAGAATATGTTAATCGGGCGCTGGTTCTGATTGAACCTTTACTGCCGTTAAACAATATCCTTCCAGCGCATGGCCCTTTATTGCGCGACCAGCCGCAACGCTATGTGCAACGTTATCATGAGTTATCGAAACCGGCCTTAGAAAGCGAGATCGGCGCGGGTGAAAAAACCCTGTTGATCTTTTATATCAGCTCCTACGGCAATACGCGGCGCATGGCCGAAGCCATTTATGAAGGCGCAATGGCAGTGGATCATGTTCGCGTCTCTTTATACGATCTGGAAGGCAGTGAAATAGCGCCGTTTGTCGATTTAATAGAAGGTGCTGACGGTATCCTGTTCGGCACGCCTACCATCAACGGCGATGCGGTTAAACCGGTATGGGATTTATTGTCTTCTCTGGCAGTTATCAATCTTAAATCAAAGTTGGGTGGCGTATTCGGCTCGTACGGATGGACTGGAGAAGGGGTGAAAATGGTTGAAGACCGCTTACGCGGTCTCAAATTGCGTGTTCCTATTCCGGGAATACGCATTAAGTTAATTCCGACCGAAGAAGAAATCGAAATCTGTCGTGAATTCGGGCATGAAATGGCACTGGATCTAATGGGCTTAAGACAACCCAAAATGATTGATATGGCCGATCTTGCCTAGTATTTTTTTAACACATCAGGAGAGTAGCAATGGCGAAAGCGTCAATTACCTTTGAAGATATTAATGTCACAGTGACCGCGCCTGCGGGCACACGAGTGATCGAAATTTCCGAGAAGGTCGGTTCAGGTATTACGTACGGCTGCCGTGAAGGCGATTGCGGTACCTGCATTATGAAAGTAACGGAAGGTTGGAACAATCTGACCGAACCGTCTGTACTGGAAGATAAGGTCCTGCGCGAGAACATGGCCGGTAAGCACAACCGATTGGCTTGTCAGGCTCAGGTACTGGGCGGAACGATTAAGGTCAGACCGGTTTAATAACACACATTTCCGATTTCCGCGCTTTTGCGTCACTAACAATTTAGTTAACAGCACTACCCCTTGTAAGAAGCATGCCATGCTCGCGATTGATGCGGAAAAATCCGTAAACCTTGCCTAAATCGCAGCCCTGCCCCTACAAAGATTAACAAAATGACAGTGATGTTTTTGCGTGGAGATATTAACCATCATCGCCGAAGTCCCAATGCAGGACTAGGCATCTGTACATCACACTCAAAAGGAGTAAATCATGGCTTTAGTTACTTTTTCAAACCCGGAATACCGGGATAAAACCGTCTACGCTGTCGCAGGCAGTCATACGGAAACGCTATTGAAACTAGCGCGAGAAAACAAAATCCCGATCAATTACGAATGTGAAGATGGGGAGTGCGGCACCTGCTTGGTAAAAGTTAGCAGTATCGATAAAAAGCAACAAAGAATGGGCGGGCCTTTAACCGAAAAAGAGAAATCAGTTCTGCAATCCAGCGGCAAAATCACTAAAGAAGAAATGGAGAAAATGATTGTCGACGATATACCGTCACCCTGGCGCTTGGCTTGCCAGATGATAGTCAGGGATGAAGATATTCTGGTTGAATATTAATCATGTCCGCCGTTCTCCAATTTCAGAATGATAGGGAACTGATTTATTCCCGACTTGTGCCGACTTATAAGGTGTTGCCGCCTAATCATGAATGGCTGGCCAGTATGATCGCCAGCTGGTGTGCAGGACAAGGCGTATTACCGGATTATCTGGGATTGGAGTCCGGGCAGTTTACTGCCTTAACAGAACGTTTTTTTCCTGGCTGTAACCTGCCGAAATTAGCGCCATCAGGCAGCAAGCTGGACTTTAACCGAATGCTGGAAAAGGACGACCTGGTTAAGCTGCTTAAAGATTTCAGTCGGCCTGATAATCTCGAAATTGATTGGGTCATTGGCATTCTCGTAGCCGGTTGTCTCGGCAGCGATCATTTATGGCAGGATTTAGGTCTCTGGTCGCGTTCGCAATTAAGCGGAATGCTGCAATACAATTTTCCTGAATTAGCCGCAAAGAATGACAAGGATATGAAATGGAAAAAATTCTTGTACAAACAGCTTTGCGAAGCGGAAGGCTTGTATCTGTGTCGCGTACCTTCCTGTGAGGTATGTATAGACTATGCCAAATGTTACGGTTCGGAAGAATAAGAACGTATAAAGCTTAGGATGGGCCAAACATCGTGCGGCCCATTTCTGCAGAGGTTTGTTTTATTTCGGAAATCAACTTTGAAACGAACAGTCTAGTTTTTTAAAGACTGCTTTAAACAAACCAACTGCGTCGATTGCCAGCTCTGTTTCTCGTAAAAACCCAAAGCGGGTGTATTATTTTTATCCGCCAATAATTGTAAGCGTTTAAGTCCCTGCCGTTCGGCCCAACACACGGCTTCGGCAAGCAGCTTTGCACCGATACCCTGATGACGAAATTCGGCCGCTATAACCAGATCCTCAAGTAAGCCGACCGCACCGCCTTCCGCAGTAGAAATCAGGGCTTGTATGCTGCACATACCCAGCAAATTTATATCATCATTCGACTCAGCCACCAGCACACAAGCGTTATCGCTTTTTAGCAGCAGCTGTAATCCCTGTTTTTGTTTGTCGCTATCAAAATTAAAGTCGGCTTCAATAGCAAACAAGGCTTTTAAAAGCTCAACCAATTGGGGAATATCATCGGGTTTTGCAATCCGTATGTTAATCATTAATAACTCTTACAATTGTTGATAAACGACTATTAAGCACTGAATAACTATTATTATAAGCATTTAAAATAATCATAACCCCCTTAAGAAATAAGGTGTTGGACTTATGAAGATACCTATCCTTGGATGAATCGCCAACCTCGCTTTGCAGAATATTTTATCAATGTTTATCTGTAAATCTGCGGCTAACTGTTTTTTTTCAGATTCAGGAACGGCTGAATATCGCCGCCGAGCAAATACCGACAATGCTATTTTGTAACGACTCGACAGATGCCGATTAGCCAAATTTAAAAGGCTAAAGGATCAAGGCAAAAAATCATCGCACCCATCACCTTTTACCTTCCATCAGTCAAGTCCTTGTCATCTATGCTCTAATTTTCTAACAACTTAGTTGTTACGATATTTTTTTATCCACTCTTTAACAACAGGCCATCCGCGTGTTAGCCATTGTTCCGTTACAAAAGCCGCCGCCGGTTTAACCTGTTTTGCTAGCTGTTTAAGATAAAACCAGATTCTGTCTGCAATCGATGCTTCAGGACTATCGCGACGTTGCAAATAACCCGAACCAAAGCCGTCGATAAATACCGGTTTAAACAGCCACATTTCCAGGATCGAAGTTGCCCACATAAATATGAATGAAATTCCCATACCCATACCGGCAAAGATAACCAACCAGGCAAACATCGGGTGAATTTTAGTCAACCACCATGACAATATATCGGCGACAAGAAACGCATAAGGCATGCCGATAGCAATACACTTATATTGCGTTGTCGTCGTCTCCGCAAAACTGAAAATAAGCCCCACGAACATAAAAATAAAACTAATGCCGAATAAATGAATATGCGAAATACGGGTTAGTGAGGCGAATGTAGCGCCTGTATCCTGTGTCGTTAATGCTTTTAACGGCTCAAACTGAGTGAAATCGGGTATGCCCGATGCTTCCTTGTTGTGGCACATCACACAACGGCTTTCAATTATTTTATCGATACCATCCGCCTTATAATCCTTGCTATCCGCGCCGTCCCTAACCCATTCCATAATCTTAAAACGTTCCTGTTCTGGAGCATTATCCTTCATCGAGCCATTCAGTTTCTGTTCCAAAACCGTACCGGACCGGTTGCCGTAATAACTGTACACAATATCATCAACCGACAAACCGAACTTTCCATCTGCCATACCGTGAGTAAATAATATTTGGATTAATGCGAAAAGATAACCTATGCCAACCGTGCATAAATAACCAGTAAATAATACTTTGATAGGGGTATCGTGATCTTTTAGAGGGGTAAATTTTGTTGTCATAATGTCGATTGATAATTTGTTGTGTTCAGGTTCAATCCGAACCCATGATTTCATCTCTACTCTATTAGCATCCGTCAATAACCGAACTACGGCGACACTGGAGTCATATTTCAGTTTTTATCGCCACTTGCTGCTAATGCACTATAACTTGAATCTGTTAAATTTTGACTATTCTATTCGGAATAAGTTTATCAATAAAACTGAAACACTAGCCGATGTTAATGTGCCTGTCGGCCCCTATTGATATTGCCCACATAGTATCAGGTCCATACCCGAAACAACACTCTAGGCCTTCATAGCAGCCGGGTAATAAGGTTGATTACTACAGCCTGGATCGACCTACTCGCCCATTTTAATTCCTTACCGGCCCCTACCGCATCATTATTGAAATAACAGCGTCTAAAGTCGACCTGAAATTATCCATGTGCATCAAACGCGCTACTTTCTTGGTGTACAATTGCACCCTTATATTGGCTTCCCGTTTAAGCCGGGACAATTTAAGGTTAAGCCGTTCGTGGTGACCCTTCGGCTGCGCTCAGGACTAAAGGCCTTGTCGAACCATGATCGGCTTAACCGCTCACCCCATTCGGCAAGCTCATGACAGGCTTCGACAAGCTCAGGGCGAACGGTTAAGCCTTT
>JADHTX010000152.1 GCA_016784875.1 Methylobacter sp. | reverse complement strand
TTACACTGTCAGCACTGGTGCGAGCAATGCGTTCGATTTCCTTATGTGATAAGCCCAATGCTTTAAGGTATACGACATGCAGCTTTTTCTTGGTCAGTCCTGAGGGATGCTCCATGAATTGTTGATACACTTCGTCAATAGCTTTTTCGGTAAAGTCGATCTTTATCATGTCAGGTTTTGTGTTTAAATTTGAGTATTATACCCTCTTCATTTTCCGCAAATTTGACCGGTCTGAGTATATCGACAAAAATCAACTCGCTATCATTTCCTCAACCGTAACCGTGCGAAGTATAGATTTTAATCTATGGTTGTTTTTACCATCAGGGTCAAAATAAAATCGGTTTCAATTTCGAGTGCGGCAAGGTCTTTAATGGCTTGCTGAACGCTTTCATTGGCTCGCCATGCAAAAGGCGTCATCTGTAACAGGGCGATCCGTTGTTGGGGATTTGGAGAGATTTTATAACTGATGCGTTGCATATCGATGCGCTCGAAGCTAAGCGGAATCTTATTTTCTAAAGCATGTTCGTTCGCCTCGGCATAGATAAACTCTTTTAATTGCCAAAGATGTCTGGGGCCTGGCGTTACGGTTAGTAATAGTCCTGAGGGTTTCAGTATCCGCTTTAGTTCGTCATCATTTGACGGCGCAAATACTCTGAGTACAAAATCGAAATACTGATCCGCATAAGGCAAGCGGTTAGAGCTGGCGACTATAAATCGGGCATTGGGCTGTTTTTTGGCGGCAGCGGCTATGGCAAATTTAGCAATATCTACGCCGTGCAACATCATTGCGTTTGAGCAATGGGTCTCCATTGTTCGGCTATAGTAGCCTTCACCGCAGCCCAAGTCCAACATGTTTATGGGGAGTCTTGCCTTGGCCATCAGCGCCAGGGCTTTGGCCATCGGTTCATAATATCCTGCTTCCAGAAACTCGCGTCTGGCCTGCGTCATTTGTTTACTATCGCCCGGTTCTCCTGAGTGTTTATGTTGCACTGGCAAAAGATTTAAATAACCTTCTTTGGCAAGATCAAAGTGATGGTTTTTTTCGCAAACATAACTTTGGGTTGTAGGCTTCAGCTGTAGTAGGGTGCAACAGAGCGGACATAAATAACAGGCGCTGGAGTTGTGATGTTGATGCATGAAATAAGGGGGAATGGGGCTGGTGCCTTGCTAGGCTATACCGTGTAAAAAAATTAGAGGGGTTGAACGATAATTTTAAAAAAAAGGCAGGATCAACTGTGTTAATCCTGCCTTGCATTAAAAGTCGGATCTAATTGATTAGATTGACTTGTAAAAGCCTAATGCTTTGTTTAATTCAGCAATAGCTTTTTCAGCATCAGCTCTTTTGCCGATGATTTGCGCTTGAATTAAGCTTTGGTATCCTTTTTGTGCAACGGCTTCGTTGCTAGTAATTTGCTCAGAAGCTACACGGGCTGCTTTCTCATGTATATAAGCGGCATTGAAATCGTGTTTGTCTATTTCAGCTATAGCTGCTTCAATATGAGCAATAACTTCAGTGGCCTTTGCATCTTCGGCGAAAGCAACGTTAGTTGCACCTAAAGACATTGCCATAAAAAAAGTAAGTACTGCTTTTTTGATTAAATTCATCATATACCTATGAAGTGTTTTGATGTGATTTTCCAGATGTTGTCTGAAAATTAATGATTGGAAAGGAAATTACTTTCCGGGCTCTATAATATACGATTAATTGATTTCTTATACAGGCATTTTTAAATTAAAACCAAGATCCAAGGGAAAAAGAGGTTGGCTGTTTTGGTTTGTTGTGAAGCAACATTTTGATTATTAAGTAATAATTTATGGGTTTTTGGGTGTGAATTTAGCTAAATGATAGTTAAATGTTATTTGCAGAAAACCTTTAAATTTATCTTCAAGGGCATGGTTAGCTATACGAGTCGCATTAGAAAATCCTTAGCTGTTGTTTCTCGCGAAGCGGCAAATTTACAGTGGAATTGCCTTTGCAATCGATGATTTTGCTCGCGACGATAAAAATGTTCAACCCGTTTTGTCCGAACCTGATTTATTGAGTCATAGCCAAAGCCAGCGCCTCAGCAACCTTAATGCCATCCACAGCCGCAGAAAGGATTCCGCCCGCATAGCCGGCTCCTTCTCCTGCCGGGTAGAGTCCTTTTATAGTCAGGCTTTGGTAATGTTCGTTGCGTTTGATGCGAATAGGCGATGAAGTGCGGGTTTCAACACCGGTCAGCACGGCGTCGTTCATCGCAAAGCCTTTTATTTTTTTATCAAAAGCCGGGAGGGCTTCGCGTATTGCAGTTATTGCATAATCCGGCAAAGCTGAGCTGAGGTCGCATAAATGCACGCCCGGTGTATAGGAGGGTTGTACCGTACCCAGCTGCGAGGAGGGGCGTTTAGCTAGAAAGTCGCCGACCAGTTGACCGGGGGCTTCATAAGTTTTTCCGCCCAAGCTAAATGCTTCTGCTTCCAGGCGACGTTGGAAATCGATACCTGCCAACGGGTGACCAGGATAATCATCAGGCGTAATGCCGACGACGATGCCGCTGTTGGCATTGCGCTCGTTACGCGAATATTGGCTCATGCCGTTGGTGACCACGTGCCCTTCCTCTGAAGTTGCCGCCACCACGGTACCGCCTGGACACATGCAAAAACTGTACACGGAGCGTCCGTTGCTACAGTGATGCACCAGTTTGTAATCGGCAGCTCCCAATAACGGATGTCCGGCGTTGCTGCCGAATCGGCAAGTATCGATCAGCGATTGAGGATGTTCTATGCGAAAACCTATGGAGAAGGGTTTTGCTTCAATATATACACCTCGGTCATAAAGCATCTTAAAGGTATCCCGTGCACTATGTCCGACTGCAAGCAGCACATGATTAGTGTTAATCGTTTCGCCATTGGCGAGTGCCACGCCGCATACTTTACGGCTATTGTCGATAATGATGTCGTCAACTCGGCTTTGGAAGCGGATTTCTCCGCCTAGTGATTCGATAGCTGCGCGTATATGTTCCACCACTGTGACCAGTTTGAAAGTGCCGATATGAGGTTTGCTGACATGAAGGATTTCATCGGGAGCGCCGGCTTTAACCAACTCATTAAGCACTTTGCGTCCATAGTGATTGGGGTCTTTGATCTGGGTGTGTAACTTGCCATCGGAAAAAGTCCCGGCGCCGCCTTCGCCAAATTGCACGTTGGACTCAGGGTTGAATTGGCCTTTGCGCCAAAGTCCAAAGGTGTCTTTAGTGCGCTCCCTCACTTCTTTTCCCCGTTCCAGAATGATTGGACGAAAGCCCATTTGCGCCAGAATTAAACCGGCAAACAGGCCGCAAGGCCCGGTGCCTATGATTACAGGTCGTTGCTTTAAATCTTTTGGCGCCTGGGTTACAAACCGATAAGTGCTGTCTGGTGTTAAGGAAACGTGCGGGTCGTCAGCATAACGGTTAAGAATCGACTGTTCGTTGGAAGTTTCAACATCTACGGTGTAAACCAGTAAGACGGCATTGCGTTTTCGCGCATCAAAACCTTGTCGGAATAGGGTGTAGGCGATAAGTTCTTTAGCGCAGATACCTAGGCGATCAAGTATTGCGGTTTTAAGTTGGTTTTCCGGGTGATCGAGAGGAAGTTTAAGTTCAGTGATTCTTAGCATGTAATGTATTCCGATAGGTTCCTGTTATAGAACCGATTGTTTTTGCAGGTAGTCGCGTGTAGATGTATAGTATTTTACCTTAACGGAGTTTTTCTTGTTAACTACGCATTCACGATTCATAGAGGGTTACAAATGACACTCGGTAAATTACTAGCGGCGATTGGTATTGTTTTGGTAGTTGTCGGGTTCGTTGTGAGTTATGCGCCTTGGCTGATTGGTTGGTTCGGTAGACTGCCCGGCGATATACGGATTGAGAGCGAACATCGGTTTATTTTTATCCCGATTACCTCTATGCTGGTTGTGAGCATCATCTTGACGCTGATTATTAATATTTTTTTTCGTAAATAGTGAGATGGTCAACAATATTTTTACAATGTATTGTCGGATGCCTCCAGTTCTTGTAAAATGCGCTATTAAGTATTGTAGTGCTCATAAATAAGTATAAGTTGGAACAAGAATGGAAATATCACAAGAATTACTACAGAAAAAGATTCTGATTGTAGATGATGCAGCCTCAATGCGTACACTGACCAAAGCAATTCTGCGAGAGGCTGGATTTACTCACGTTTTTGATGCGCCGGGTGGTCAGGAAGCATTACTAATGATGCGGAAGGTAAGGATCAATATCGTGGTATGTGATTGGAATATGCCGGGTATGAGTGGACTGGAGTTGTATAAGGCAGTAAAAGACGATGCCAAATTGGATACGCCGCCTTGGATAATGCTAACCTCTTCGTCTGAAGGGGATAAGGTAAAGGAAGCTATCATGGCAGGAATAACCTCTTATATTGTAAAGCCTTTTAAGCCGGATAACTTGGTTAAACAGGTTGTAGGCAAACTTGCTTAATTAATGGCTCAAGTCAAACAGCTAAAAAAGGCCCCATTCACATTGCGAATGGGGCCTTTTTTTTATGGCTGGTTGGTTTCAATGTCCGGTTTAACTGTCGGTACACGCCTTTTTCCGATATTTTTCTTGTCCCTGTGCCGTATTTTGACTTTTTCGGCGGCTGCTTTTTTAGGTTCAATTTTACTTTTGCCGCCGGTTGCCTTTCCAGACGCTTTAAGTTTTTTAGGGCCTTTATATTTGCCTTCCAATTCTTTAATCCGGCGCTGTTTGAATTTCTGTTTCAAAAAGCGTTCAATACCGGACATTAAATTCCATTCGGTGTGTTTTACCAGCGCAATGGTTAGACCCAGCTCATCGACCCGACCGGTCCGGCCTATGCGATGTATATAATTGATGCCGTTTCTCGGCACGTCAAAATTGATAACCAGATTGATGCCCTTTATGTCCAGTCCTCGCGCGGCTAGGTCGGTAGCAAGCATGATCTTGACTTCGCCATCGCGGAATAACTCCATCATTCGGTTGCGATCTTTTTGATCCATTTCTCCATGCAGTACGCCGACACGAAGTTTTTGTCCCCGTAACGGCCCGCGCAGAATGTCCGCCTGAATCCGGCTGTTGGTGAACACCAGTGCCTTGTTATAGGTTTCATTTTGCAGCAACCAAGTCAATAATTTTAGTTTGTGATCATTGTCGTCGGCGAGGACAATTTGTTGTTCAATGTTGCGATGTCCATCATGCAGCGTATTTAAAGCAATAACTTTATGGTTTGTTATTACCTTGTCATCCATTTTGATAAAGCCAAAATGGGTCAAGGTGGCAGAAAATAGTAGGGTTTGTCGCTCAGTATTGCAGCTATTGGCGATGGTCATTACGTCTTCACTAAAACCCATATCCAGCATTCGATCGGCTTCGTCCAGTATTAGCACTTCCAGATTGCTAAAGTCCGGTATCTCTTGATCCATCAGTTCAAGAACTCTGCCGGGGGTCGCAATTACAATTTCCGTGTTTCTGCGCAACATGTTTTGCTGTAGCCTAAAATCATCGCCGCCGGTAATCAAGCCTGTTTTCAGATCGGTAAATTCGGTCAATTGTTGGCAGTGCTTAAAAATTTGCTGAGCCAATTCGCGGGTCGGTGTCAGTATCAACGCTCGTGTACCGGGTTTTCCGGATGCCAGGGTTAGCAAACGATGCAGTGTAGGCAGCAAAAACGCGGCTGTTTTACCGCTGCCGGTTTCGGCGCTGACCAGAAGGTCTTTATTTTCCAAAATAAGTGGGATCGCTTGTAGTTGGACCGGTGTAGGCTGTTCAAAGCCCATTTTTTTTACGGCCGAAAGCAGTTGTTCATCTAGCGATAGGTTCGAAAATGATGGGGTTTTGTCTATTGGATTAGTGTGCATGAATCTTTAAATGTAGTTGCTAAAATGCAAGGAGGGTAGGAAGCAATCTGACTGTGTATTATAGACTTTTTGCGATCAAGGTTATGATTAAATAACTATTCATTGCAAATCGGTTTTTTAGCTTTTAAGCTAAGTTAAAAGAAAGGATAACACCCCATCTACACAGATTAGGAAAAATCATGATACCAATTAGAGATACAGCGCCCTGCTATTCGAGGCCTTTAGTTACCTGGGGGATAATGGCGGTTTGCATTATTGTTTTTGTGTCGATGCAATTGATGCCGGATCAGTTAAGTTTACGACTTATCAATCTTTACGGCATGGTGCCTATTCGCTATACCAATCCGTACTATGGCTTGCCCTTCGATGGTTATTTATCCTTTTTAACCAGCCTTTTTTTACATGGAAACTGGCTACACCTCATCATGAATATGTGGTTTTTATGGATCTTTGGCGATAATGTAGAAGATAGAATGGGGCGTTTGCCTTTTTTGGCTTTTTATTTATTGTGCGGTTTGCTGGCTACTTATTTACAGTGGTTTTTCGATCCGTACCTTACAATTCCGGTTGTCGGGGCATCGGGTGCCATAGCCGGGGTATTGGCGGCTTATTTCTTTTTATATCCACTTGAACGCGTTGTCGTTTGGATTCCAATATTGTTTTTACCAATAGTTATTCATGTTCCTGCTGTTGCATTTTTAGGTTTATGGGTCTTGATTCAATTACATAGTGCAACTACGGCAATGCTGTTTGAGAATGCTGCTGTTGTTGATGTGGCATGGTGGGCGCATTTAGGAGGCTTTATTGCCGGTTCTGTTTTATATCGCTGGTTTCTTCGTAAAGAACAAGCCGAAAAAAATGATTCATTTTGACGGTGATAAGGTATAATTTAGTGCTTCAAAAAGCGGTTTTTTGACAACATACTAGGGCCAGGAGTCGTTTTCTGGCTAAAAAGACTCCTTAAAGTTCTATCAGGAAATTGAAAGTAATATGAAAAAAGTTAACGTTGCGTTGGTCAGGCTACTTCAGTTTGTAGTTTTTGTGGTTTCCATATTCATGGTAATAGTTTATTTTAGTGCCATGGTTTTATTACCTTTGGATGCCGTTGTATTGCTTATAAAACTGATGGGAGTTGTTGGCCTTAACGGTTTTATTGCGGCTTTCATCGCTATCCCGGCGGTTGGTTATTTAGGGTTGATTGTTTATAAAACCCCAGGGCTTTGTAAAATGGTAATCGATATGGGTGTCGATATGATCAAAGCCGGTAAAACCAGAGTTGAAGCGTTTAATGAAATTGCCGATGCGGTAAAAGCTTAATTTTTTATTATTTGCCGCCAAAAAGGTGTGTCGATTTCGGCGCACCTTTTTTTATGCCTGTTATTTTGATAAACGCCGATGTTGTAAGGCCCAATAAAAAATCAATGTCCCGAATGCGGCAATTAAGTGTTTTAGAGAGTGTCCGCTAAGCAGGCCAAAAGCACTATAAAGCTCGGCGTCGAGAAATTCCATGAGTTTAGAAACGGCATAAACGCCGATAATGCCCCAAATATATTTGTCGCCGTTCAATTTCGACTCAAACAGTAACAAGATCAGAGGTATTAGCAAAATCGGTAAAAACTGCACCAGCACATAAGCGCGCAAATCGCCGTGGCCGTTCAATTCGGTCACATACCAGTAGATGACTGAAGTAAAGCCTGTTATCAGCAAAGGGACAAATAATTTTTTAGCCAGCAGAGTTGAAATATATTCGCCCACAATAGCGCAAAATAGAGCCATAAAGGCAATTGTCATCGGCAGGCGATCCCAAAGTAGGGTTTGATTGTCGGGGTGGAGGTGATAAAACGCGGAACCGAAGCCCGTTAGAAGCACACCGGCAAAAAACGTCAAATATATGGATCGCAATTCCGCCAATCCGCCGGTCGACCTGCGCAACGCTACCAACCGCATGCCGATGATACCGATAACGACGAACGGAAAATTGGACAGTACATTGAAGAAATTGCTTATGTGAATAAGCCGTCGTTGGTCGGAGAAATTATGGTAACCGGGTTCTTGGGCAATGGGATCGATGTTAAAAATTGCGAGAATTGCGATAATATACTTCACCCGGTCACGCCTGCGGATTTTTCAAATAGCTGGAATTTTGGGTTTAAAAGTGTTTTAACTTGTTCCTTGAAAGCAGATTTCACCTTATCAAGGCAGTCGTCAATAGCTTCCTTGAAGTGGCAAAATG
>JADHTX010000151.1 GCA_016784875.1 Methylobacter sp. | reverse complement strand
ATTCCTAGCGGCTGATTTTATGCCGATAGCCGCGTTGCTGAAACAGTTTCATAGCTTGCTATGTGCCTGTTTCAGCGCCTTGCTATCGACAAAAATCAACTCGCTATCATTTCCTCAACCGTAACCGTGCGAAGTATATTTTACCGTTATCCGATTCAATTCGGACTGCGGCTACCTGCGGGTTGTCAAAAAGCGTTGAAACGTTTCCAGTCCTACTGTGTGGTTATTGAATTCAGCCGCCTTTTTTCGTTGCTTAAATCTATTAGAAATCGTTGACGGTTTCCAAAATATCGTAGTGATAGTAATACGAGCTAACAAAGCCATGTAGAAGAAGCCAAAAAACGATAGAGATAGAGGGATCTAAATCTCTGGGGCTTTGGGAATCCGCCCAAAAATGACTTTGCGCTGGTTCCCAATTTTCCTAGCGGCGTGAATCGAAGAGCGTTTAGTAGTCAAGCCCATGTTGTATGGCATAGTGCACCAAGTGCGCCACGCTCTGGAGGTTCATCTTTCCCAGCAAGTTAGCTTTATGGGTGCTGACAGTCTTATTGCTGATGGACAAGTGCGCGGCGATTTCATTGTTACTTTTGCCGACGACAAGCAGACTAAATACTTTAAACTCACGATCCGACAGGGTCTCGTGCGGAAGCTTGCCTTCCGGTATTCTGATTTCGTTGACGAGCATTTCAAGCACGGCCTGACTGAAATATTTTTTGCCGGACACCACGTCGCGTACTGCTTCCACGATGACAGCCGACATACATCCCTTGGTCAGGTAACCGGAGGCTCCAGCCTTGATAAGACGTATGGCGTATTGATCTTCCGTGTAATTACTGAAAATAAGTATCGGTAATTTCGGCTTTTCATCACGAAGCTGCTTGAGCACTTCAATACCGCTCAGGCCGGGCATGGAAATATCGAGCAGCACCACGTCACAATCGTTGTGTCGAAGCCAATGCAGCGCGTTAATGCCGTTATCTTGCTCCGCAATGATTGTCATCCCTTGGACTTTTTCAAAGAGTTTCTTCAAGCCTTGGCGCACAATGTCGTGATCGTCAACGATCAGGATACGTATCATGATTTCCCCTCGTTTTTGTTGTCAGTAGTTTGCGGCAGCATCACCGTTACGCTGAATCCGCCACCGGGCGGACTGTAAAAATTAATCCTACCGCCTAGTTGTTCAGTACGCTCTCTCATGCCAAGCATTCCATAGGAAGTCGGGGCAATGATGTGCTCTTCCGGCAGTCCGCAACCATTGTCGCTGATAGTCAGAATAAACGCTGCATTGTCGTGCTGCAATACGACTTCCACCATGGATGCGCTGGAATGCCGAGCGACGTTGGTAAGGGATTCCTGGAAGATGCGGTATAGGTTAGTTGTTTGCGATTTGTCTAATTCGTAGGGAGAGCTTTCGTCGCAGGCGACCCTACATTGGATGCCGGTACGTTTGTGGAACTGCTCTGCTTGCCATTCAAGCGCCGCCGACAGTCCGAAATCATCGAGCAGAGTCGGGCGCAAGTCGGTAATGACCTGTCGTGTGGCTACAGCCGCATTATCGAGCAGTTGCGACATTAATTCGATATGTTCAAGCAGCGATTTTGCTTCCTCGATCTCGGACAACTCGTCCATCAGCCAGTTAAGATCCATTTTGAGCGCGGTCAGTGTACCGCCCAGATTATCGTGAATCTCCCGCGCGAAGCTGGTTTTTTCTTTCTCACGCACCGCCTGGAGATGCGCGGAGAATTCGCGCAGTTGGTGTTCCGCTTGTTTGCTCGCCTCCACCCGGCGTCGTTCGGCGGTTTTGAGCTCGGTAATGTCGGTACCGAACGCCAACACACCGTTGACTTGGTTCTGTTCGTCGTATTCCGGCACGAATTGCATCGAAAAGTAATGAGAACTGTCGTCGGCACCGAACAATTGTGTCTCAAATCGCTCAGCTTTCCCGGTCGCTATCACGCGCTGCAATAGCTTGGTATATTCGTACGCATTGGGTGTCGTCAAATGCCAATCGTCCAGCGGCGTTTTGCCAACGATATCGGCCCTCTGGGTGTTCGTCGCTATCTCGTAAGCCCGGTTGACATAAGTTCTTCGGCAATTACTGTCATAGCGAATGATGGAATCCGGTGAGTTTTCCGCCAGCGTCCTAAACTCCCGTTCACGGGCGGCAAGAGTCTCACGCAGTCGGACTTGACCGGTGATCTCTCGGCCGATACTGACGACCCGGACTGGATCGGTACCCGGCACCACGGCAACGGACGTCTCATATTCGCGCCGCTTGCCATCCCGTGTGACCAGTCCCAACTCGTAAGTGGTGGGTACCGTTTCGCCTGCCAGCCGACGCCGGTGGTAATCCATTACCCTAGCTCGTTCGTCTGGATGGATAATATCTATCAGCGACAGACGTCCGTCAAGCGCCTCTTCCGGCAGTCCTAGCTTGATCAGATTTTTGCGATTGCCGATATGGATGATCTTGCCGTTCTCGATAACCATCAATTGCATGCCGACTTCGTACATGGCGTTCAGCAGGGTTTGCTGGAACTCCGCTTGGCCGACCAGTTCTGCTTCCATGCGCTTGCGCTCGGTGATGTCGCGGCTGATGGTGAGAGCGCCAATCACTTCGCCGTTCTCGCCGTGTTCGGGAACGATACGGATATGGTGGGTGCTCGTACTCCCGTTCGGGCCGGGTACTGTTTTTTCAAGTTCTCTTGCTTCTCCGCTGGCGAGCACTGCATCCAACACTTGCGCGTAATCTTCATATGACCTGTCGGAGTGATATTCGCGAGGGATAGTGCCTATCATCGAGGCAGCCATGCCTCCCAGGGTACGTTCGAGCTCTGGATTGACGTAAACCGTCACCCCTTCTCGGTTGTAACGGACGATATTGTCCGGCAAGTTTTCAGCCAGCGTTCGGAATTGTTGTTCGCGTTCCTGTATGTCGCGAAACGCCAATAAACCAGTCAGGAAATCGGCCAAACGTCGGCCGATTTCCTGAAATAGCTTTTGTTCGTCGGCTGTCCAGACTCTGGTGCGAGAGCATTGCTGTATTCCAACGTGCCAAGGTTTATTGCCCTTGGGATAGACGGCCAACGATATCAGAGATTTGATGCCAAATTTCTTCGACACTTCTTTTGGGAGTGGATACTGGTTTCCCGGCCCGAAGGTTACGGGGCCGACGGTTTCCAGCAACATACGAAGTTCTGCAGACTTACCCTCATCCATAGGCATAACCAAGCTCAAGGCAAGGGCGCCGGGATATTCGGGCCGGGTGCGCTCGAACGGCACATTCCATGAATCTGCCTCGGGATCGCAGGGATAGCAAAGAAATGCCCGGTCGCAGTCGAAGATAGCCAGCACGGTATCGAGCATATTGTTCAGTGCGGTTTCCAAATCGTTCGATCCCTGAATGGCGCGGTTGACCCTATCCATGTTTTCGAAGAAGCGCAGATGATTTTGAGCTTCGGCCTCCATTCGGCTGCGCTCGGTGATGTCGCGCGCCAACGCCATGGTCAGCGCCTGACCTTGGAAGTCGAACCGCGAGCATCGGATTTCCACCGGAAACACACTACCGTCGCGTCGCCGATGGCGCGTTTTAAGGGTATTCGAACCTTCGGCAAGAATTTGTTCGTGGTTACTTTGATAGCTTTCCGCAGTGACGTCGGGGGCGATGTCGAACGGGGTGAGGCCTATCAGCTCATCGCGGGAGTAGCCCAACGCTCGGCAGGCCTCTTCATTGATGTAGACGAAGCGCTCGTTGGGATCGATCAGGAAAATGGCATCGCTCGCATGGTCGAGGGCGAATTCTTTCATCCTGAGCAACTCTTCCATGTGCTTACGCTCGGTGATGTCGCGCACGATGGAAAGTTCCATCGTTTGGCCGTTATACTCAATCTCCGTCCCGCTGAGTTCCACCGGAAACTGATGTCCATTTTTCCTGCGATGGAGGGTTTCCAAGCGAGCAGGAGTCTGTTTGCGTATTTGCTCGTTAAATTTCCGGGCGGTTACCAAATCGACATAGGGATCTATATCCGGCACGCACATAGACAACAGTTCGTCGCGGGTGTAACCCAGCGATTGACAGGCTTTGTCGTTGACATAACAGAAGCGAAAACCGGCCTGTGGATTGACTAAAAATATCGCTTCATGAAGTCGGTCGAGGATGAAGCTCATGAAGCCGATTTGCCCTTTCTGTTCAAGAAGCCGCTGTTCTGCGCGCTTGCGCTCCATCACTTCTTCACAGTACTCATTATTGCAAATCTCTATCTGGCTCCGACGTTTGTTTAAGTCGGTATCTTGCGTTTTTGCTTGTTGCAGTCCATGCAGCTTTAGGCGCAGATTTAACCGTGTAATCATGTCCTCGATTTGCAAGGGCTTGATTAGGTAATCAATGCCGCCCGCTTCGAATCCTGCCAGGAGCTTGTCGCCATCATCCGGCGTTATCATGAATATCACCGGAATAGCGTGTGTCTCGCGGTTCACTTTTAAGGAGCGACAGACTTCGTTGCCGTCCATGTCCGGCAACGCGATGTCGAGCAGCACTAGATCGGGCCGCAACAAGCCTGCGTAGTGCAATCCTTGCTGACCGTCCCGCGCGAGGGCAGTGCGGAAATTGCGGCTGTTGAGGCTTGCGGAAAGCGCTTCAAGAATGGCCGACTGGTCATCGATAATCAGGATAAGGGGGGCCTTGTTAGTCATGCACAGCATCCCGCTCCATGTTACGCAAGGAATCAATAAAATCCATCTCGTTGCCTATTTTCCAGTCAATGACATACCCGTTTTGGTTTGATCGGTAATTCATGTTTCAGCGATATACCCGGAGTAAGGTAACCTGCAATAAACAAAATATCCAGTATGAATATGATAACTTGTCGGTCGTAAGTTAAAGGCGAAACGCATCTCTGCATACCTATGCACATAATAAAAAACGGCTTGGAATTGAATCAAGAATTACCGTTTTGAGCGGCACAAATGTTTATTGAGTCATTGATTATAAGTAATACCTTGCCTTGATGCCCCGATTTTTAAAATGATCGTCCGACTGATCAAGCGTTGAAAAAATCTCTTCACAGTAAATAATACTCTTACTACTGCACAGAATATAATCGGCCAGTCTGGTGATGGCGGCCCAGTTTTCGGCATTATTGATAAAATCAAATGCGGCGTTAAACAACTCTTCCAATTTTTTATCTTGTTGCTGTTTGTCGGCATAGAAGCTTTGTAAATATTCATTGGCCAAGGCAATATCGGAACTGCCGCCATAATTTTTTAATGCGTCAAGGTTGACTAACTTATGATTAAACAGCTCATTATCGGTATCGGCAACATGCTTGGCTTCGGCTAACGGCCCGATAAGCAGGTTAATAATGTCCGCTTCGAAAGCTGTCATATAATCCTTTACCAATTGTGCCATGGCATCGTTGCGTTCGGTCAATTCACGCGCCAAGCTCTCAACAGAAGGCGGTAACAATTCAATTAAGCGACCGCCTTCGATTCGTGCAATACAATCGTCATGGGTTATTTGATAAGCCATGACATCCGCCGCTGTCACGTCAGTCATCTCCTGAATGATAATTTTAAAAAAAACCGGTGGCAGCTGTCTGGCTTTGTTATTTAAATGAATACCCGCCGCATGTCCTGCTTCATGAAAAGCAATATGTTGCTTATGTTGTATTAAGTTATCTTGACTGGAAGTCTCAATTTTCTTGTTTCGTTTCATAGTCAGCGCCATAAATTTAAGAGAACTTGTATTAATTACAGCTAATCATCGAACTAAGTAATCGTTCAAATGTTTTTTAACAAAAATGTTGCAGGGCCACCGTTCGCCCGAGGCTGTCGAAGGTTGGATTGAACCACATGATAAAAACATGGTTCATTTGATGATTACAATAATAGCTAACTAGCCATGCAAGATAAATCAGGAGACACTGGTTTTGCTATTGGCAAAGAGCTTAGGAGGAAGTAGGAATTTTCCTAGGTTCTGTATAGTGTCCCCTGAAATCCAGACAATAGTTTAAGCTAGGCGCCGTGTTCGACGACATCACCTATATCCATATCCTGGAAGGTTGGCTGTACTTGGCGGGCGTGATTGATCTGTATTCGCGGCAGGTCAATGGCTGAGCACATGAGAGCTAAATTAGTAAATGATGCGTTACTGGTGGCCGTTTGGAAGCGCAAACGTAACTTCTCATTACCCACAGGTAGCCGCTGCCCGAATCGCATCGGATAACGGAGGGATCTTGTTTTCGCCCAGCAGCCTATCTTTAAGATAATGCCAAAATGAAATCTCATGTTTCAGGCAAGTCTTTTTTAAACTGGCAAAGGTATCTCTACATCTTCGTCCTGCCTCACTACGCGTGCTACCACTTATTTTTCGTTTTTTGACGTAATCCCGAATATCCCGTTCGCTCAGGTTGTTGTGGAGCGGTAAATAGGGTTTGTCGAGTACCCTAAGCAGTTCGTGCCGCTTGTTCTTGATGCCCTGCTGATCCAGCCATTTTTCCCAATCGAGAGCGGTTTCGATACGCACCACCTTATCGACGGGGTTGGCTAACGGCAGACTACAAACCACTTCACCCGCAAATTCAGACTCAAGACCTGTTAACACACTGCGCGGCAAGTTCTGTTGTTCCATATACGCGAAGGCACCGGCATTCAATACATAAAAAGCGTCGCTGCCTTGGCCCAAACAGCTGAGGAAGTTAATGCGGCTTTTGCTTTTCCTGCTGCTAAACCAGGCAAAACAGTTCATTGCCGATATGGGTGCAATAGCCGTTCTTGCCATCATGACGGGCTCCGGTGTCGTCGGTATGAATATACTGCGATACGGACAATCCGGCTTGTAATAATTGGTTTTTTTCATCATGGAACAGCTCCAAGCCATCGGTGATAAACTGGCTTATACTTCGCACGGTTACGGTTACGGTTACGGTTACGGTTACGGTTGGGGGAATGATAGCGAGTTGATTTTTGTCGATAGCAAGGCGCTGAAACAGGCGCATAGCAAGCTATGAAACTGTTTCAGCAACGCGGCTATCGGCATAAAATCAGCCGCTAGGAATCCGCAACCGTGGCCGGGCGAAGTTATAACCGGCCGCTGGAGATTTCAACCCCCAAATCCAGTAACTGCTTCAACAGCAGCGGTTGGGTGACATGTTGATGATGGTATTGATAGAGAATAAAGCGGATCAGGTTATTGCCGAAGTGGCAGCCGCTAAGCCCGTCAGGGAGTTGCCCCGACACGTAGCTGCCATCCGGCGTTTGGTATTCAGCCAAGCGATAGCAGGTGTTGAATGTCTCAAATTTAATATCTTGAATGACCACTTTCCGAAACCCCTTAAAGGTTGAACCTTCCGGGATGTTATCGGGTTGGATGTCAATCGTGGCATCAATTTTAAGGTGCACGGTTTTACTGTGTTTCGGGCCTTTATTCTTTTTGGATTTGTCGCTGTCGCCATTCTCATCTTCGTCCTTGGGCAGATCGTCGTCCATCTTGCTGGGTTTTATTTTGGGTTTAGTGGTTTCGCCCTTTAGCTTGAGTATTTCCTGTTCCAGCTTGTCTATTTGGTTTTGCTGCCACGGCAAGCAATTCCAACAGCACATCGACTAGCGGTGTGCGATCTTCTTCGCTGACTTGATGAATTGGTACCGTTTGAACTCGTGCTTAGAGCTATCAGCGAATCTGTGACAGGACGTTGTGCAATTGTCACTTCATCATGCAGTGAAACTGTGCGGGCAGTGCTGTCCAAAAGTGCTTTTTATAATGATGACATGTTTACCGATATGCTCGGTAGAGAATATCGGTAAACCAAAATGGCGAAGATTTCGAATCTACTTAAAAATGTGGGAATTGATGCATCAGAAGCTATTTATTTTGGCGATATGGTTTCGGATATTTTGTATTGCCGGGGAGTACCAATCCGTATTGCGGCTGTAGGCTATGGATATCAACCAATGGATTATCTTTCAGCTTTTGATCCAGATCATATACTATACTTCACCCGGTCACGCCTGCGGATTTTTCAAATAGCTGGAATTTTGGGTTTAAAAGTGTTTTAACTTGTTCCTTGAAAGCAGATTTCACCTTATCAAGGCAGTCGTCAATAGCTTCCTTGAAGTGGCAAAAT
>JADHTX010000150.1 GCA_016784875.1 Methylobacter sp. | reverse complement strand
TATGATGGACACGGGCATCGATGCGCCGAGAGTGGTTAACCTGGTTTTCTTTAAGCCGGTTAAGTCATCGACCAAGTTCTGGCAGATGATTGGCCGGGGCACACGCTTATGCCCGGACTTGTTTGGCCCCGGTTTTAATAAGAAGGAATTTGCAATTTTCGACTATTGCCAAAACTTTGAGTTTTTTGGCGTTAATCCCGACGGCATTGAAGGCAGCTTGGTTAAAAGCCTAACGCAACAGGTGTTTGAAGCCAAATTAGAAGTGGCTTTATTAATACGAGAGAAAGCAGACAGCTTCGATGAGCAGTGTGCGCTTGCCGAGTCCTATTTAAGCGAATTGCATCAGTTGGTCGCCGGGTTGGATACCAATCGCTTTGTGGTTAAAGCCCAAATGCGAGTAGTCGTTGAATTTAGTGATAAAGCGCGTTGGGCAAACTTAGCTAAAGGCGACATGCTGGAAGTGAATACACATTTATCCACGCTGATATTGCCCAACAAAGACGATGACGAACTGGCCAGACGTTTTGACATATTGATCTTAAATTACCAGCTTGCGTTATTAACAGGCGCCTACAGCACGGATCGTTATATCAATAAAATCAGCGGCACCGCTAAAGCATTGCTTAAAAAACAGAATATTCCCGCTATAGCCATGCAATCGCCTTTGTTGAATGAACTGCAAACTGAACCCTTCTGGCAGGCTATCACTATTAATCGGCTGGATAATGTGCGTCTGTCGATGCGCGATTTGATTAAATATCTGGATAAAGACAAACAGGTTAATATCATCACCACTTTTGAAGATGATTTAGATCATGAGGGTATTAGCGATCATGATTTAATTCCCTCCTATAGCAAGCTGCAAAGCTACAAGGATAGAGTTGAGTCTTATATCCGCAACCATAAAGACCACTTGGTTATCCATAAACTGAAAACCAATAAACCTATCACCGAGACTGAAATTAATACTTTGGAAGGCATTTTGTTTGATGGCGTAACTATCGGTACCAAACAGGACTACATCGACAACTATGGTGATAAGCCTTTAGGCGAGTTTATTCGTAGCATTGTTGGCTTGGATGTAGCTGCCGCTCAAGCGGCATTTGCCGGCTTTATCCAGACAGGCAATCTGCGTGCCGACCAAATGACTTTTATCAACAGTATCATCAGCTATTTAACCAGCAATGGTACGATTGATAAAAAGATGCTGTTTGAAGCTCCTTTTACTAATATTCATGATCAAGGCTTGTTTGGCGTGTTTAATGATGCTGTAGCAGTTAAGGTGATTAAGCTGATTGATGCGGTTAATCGAAATGCTCTGGTTGCCAGGAAGTCGGCTTAACTGGGTCGTTGAACCTAAAAGAAATCAATCATTCTCAAATAGGCGGGTAACTAAACAGTATCCCTAAGCAGCATATGAATCATTTAACGAATTAAACCTTGGTTTAACTCTCGAAATTACGCACAAACTATTTTGCTCTCAGCTAATTGAATAGCGCAACCCCCAAAAATTCCAAGCCATTAACGCCAAAAAACCTTTATACTTTTCCCCATACCGACGCTTAGATTACGGATAATCACCCAGCTGTCGGATACAACCCATAATAAAAATAATAGAACAAGGAAACACCATGTCCCTCTTTACCCGCCCAACCAGCTTTGTACTGCCTATTTTGTTAACGGTGACTCTGTCCGGCTGTTCGGTAATGCGCAGTTACGATGACGAACTCAAACAAACACTCGCTCTGGTCGAAAAAGGCCAAATAGATCAAGCGTTAACTCAGCATGAAACCAATAATACCGGCGGCGATTTCGATCTGCTTTATTACTTGGAAAAAGGCGAATTATTACGCTTGAAAAGCCTGTACAAAGACAGTGCAGGTGCATGGCTGTTGGCCGATCAAAAAGTTAACGAATGGGAGAATGAAGCTAAAATCCGGGCCGGTGCCATTTTAGAAAACGTCGGCGCGGTGCTGTTAAATGACAAGACCCGCCGTTACGACGGTCATGATTATGAAAAGGTGATGTTATCTACCCGGCTTGCCTTGGATCACTTGCTGACCGGCGACTGGAATGCGGCCAGAACTGAGATTAAGAAAACTCACGAACGGGAAGCCATTATCGCGGAGATTAATGCGAAAGATACCGAGGCATTGGAAAAAGAAAGCGAAGAAAAAGGCATCACTACGACCTTTAAGGATCTTAACGGTTATCCGGTTGAAACGCTTAATTCTCCGGAAGTTACTACGCTGAAAAACGGTTACCAGAGCGCTTTCAGTCATTATTTGGCCGGTTTTGTCTACGAAGCGTTAAATGAACCGAGCCTTGCCTCGCCCGGTTACCGGCAGGCGATTGAGCTGCGACCCGACATAAAAATACTGGAAGACGGTTTGGCAGCGTTGGAATCGCGCCCTAGCCTGCGCAAACCTTCAGAAACCGATGTGTTGTTTGTGGTCGAATCCGGCGTAGCGCCTGCGCTCAGTTCTATCACTATTCCTGTACCGGTGATCGTCAGCAATTTGGGGGTTATTCCTATCTCGTTCCCGGTGCTGCATTCCGATCCCAGCCACACTTTGCAGCCTGTCACAGTGGGCATTGACGGCAACAACACACTGCCCTTAGCTGGCGTGACCAGCCTGGATACCATGTCCAAACGCGCTTTAAGGGATGATATGCCGGGCATTATTGTTCGAGGCATTCTTCGTGCGGCGGCTAAAACCATGTCGCAAAAGGCGTTAATGGACCAAGGCGGCGGTGCTGCAATTGCCGGTATTGCGTTAAATATAGCCAATGTCATTACCGAATCCGCCGATGAGCGCACTTGGCGCACTTTGCCTGCCACCATTAGTATTGCCCGTATGACGCTGCCTTCCGGCAAGCATGACATCACCATAGGCAGCAGTAAGCAATCCATTGATATTCAAGGATCGCATGCTGTAGTGGTGACACGTTTACTGGGCAATCAAACTTATTGGTCGCAACCTGCTTATGGGCCGCAAATGCCGGTTTATACGGCACCCGCTATTGCTCAACCGACTAAAAATATCGCTGGTTCGGCAACAAAGAAAAAATCGTTAAAATCTAAAAAGAAAAAACTTAAAAAACCCGTCCACCAAGCACAAGGATAACCCATGCATTCCTATAAAATCATACCGTTTTGTGTCGCTTTGTTGCTGCTCAATGCCTGCGCTACGCATAAGCCGCCACAGCCCGGCAGCATCCATGCCAAAGTCGAACAACTGAGTGAAATGTCTTATCTGCGAGTGACCGATTTACGCGCTGTAAAACGCAATCATCTGTTGACGGTTCAGGCCGAAATCAACAATACGGATTCGGATAATCAACAGCTTTACTATCGATTTAAATGGCTGGATGCCAGCGGTTTTACGGTCGGCAGCGAAGAGCCCTGGAAGCCTGTACTGGTTTACGCTTACCAAAAACAAACGCTGACCGCGGTTGCGCCATCGCCTCAGGTGACGGATTTCAGGCTGGTTGTGCAAAGCCCGGATAATACCGGCGAACTGCCTTAGGCCATTCGCAAAATTTGCAGAGGCGACTTTAATCGCCCTTTAATATTCGAGACGACTCCAGTCGCTCCACATTTAGTAAGAGAGATAATCCTATGTATAACCATTCAAACGCCCTCAAAGCCACCGCAATTGCACTGCTGTTAAGCGGCTGCGCGACCCAATCGCCAACGCTCAGTTCGGGCAATGTCGAGTACGGCGACAGCAAAGCGGTTGAGACCTTAACCAACGAATTCGGCTCTACCGACCTGCAAACTATCGCTGAATCCATGGCCAGCTCGCTGTTGCAATCCCCTGCCCTGTTTGCCAAAAAACGTCCTTTGGTAACGGTTGCCGAAGTTAAAAATCGCACCAGCGAATATATAGATACCAAATCGATTACCGATTCGATACGCACCAAAATCCTAAAAAGCGGCATGGTGCGCTTTGCTGTTGACACCAGCGCCATGCAAACTCAAGTTGATGAATTGACCCGGCAAAATCAAACCGGTCTGTACAAAAAAAGCAAATCTAAAAAAATGGGTCAGATGGAAGGTGCCGATTTCCGTATCGAGGGCACGATTACTTCTATCGTAAAACGCGCTGACGATGTCAAAGACGTGTATTACAAATTCAGTTTGCAGCTGGTAGATATTGAGTCCGGCACTATGGAATGGGCGGATGAAAAAGAAATCCGCAAAACCTCCAATAAATCGATGTTTTAGTGAGGCAGACAATGAAACAGCTACCCTTGTTTTTTTTGCTGTCGTCGCTGCTAGTGGCAAACAACAGCCAAGCGGCAAAAATCGCGGTGACCGATCTGGCTTATGCCGAACGAGTCAGCGGCTATATTCATCTGGTCGATTATCACCATAAATCATCAGGCCGCGCCAGTTACAGCGAGCGGGAACGCGATAGTTTCGAAAGCTCTTCGGCATCGAGTCGCGCGTCCTATAGCGGAAAATCCCAGACTGATTATACCGAGGTCGAAAGCCGTTACAGTTATATCGAGTATGGCGAGTTACGTAAATTTGTCGGCGACATCAAGGGAGAAATCCTAAAAACAGGCGATTTTAAGTTGTCGCAAGCCAAGCCTTATACGGCAAAGGGCGATGAAAAAATCTACGACATTATCAGTCGCATCAAAAAAGGCGCTTATCCGGGAGCCGATTATGTGTTGTTCGGCACAGTCAGTGAGCTTGATTTTCGCGACGAGGTGAATCCCATTATCGGCACAACTACATTATCCAACACTTTCAGTTTGATGCTGGTCGCAGAATTTAGCCTGATCAACACCCGCACTTACGAAGTTAAAGCCGCCTTTAGCGCTACCGGCGAAGGCCAGGATATGCGCGTGGTTACCGGCGGAAGCCGAGTGGTGCCAAGTCGTGGCCGGGTTATCTCGGAAGTGTCTAAAAGTCTGGGTATCGATGTGGCCCGGCAGATTAATGAACAACTCGGTGGCGGCGGTACTTATGAAAATGCCGAACCGGTAAGCGGCAATACTATGCAAGAGGGACAAGTCATACATTTTAGTCAATGAAGAAACCGGCTATCAACTTAAGATTTAGCACAAGCTTTGCTGCTCACAAGCAAAGCTTGTACTCCGCATCAATCATATATTTCACCGAAAATTACCTGCCTTCCGTTCTTGCACGTGACCATTAATGACCACTAAAACCGTGGTTGCCAGCCTGTAAAAAACGCCATGTTCAACGATGCCGGGAATACTGTTCAAGGTATCGTTGAGCATTTCAGCATCAATATGTTTATTAAAGCTCATATCCGCTATTAAACAGCCATAACTACTTACCGCAAAACCGGTTTTATTAGCATTTTTGCGTAATTCACCATGCCCGCCGTTCGCTTCTAATTGCTTTTTAACCAACTGCCAAGCAAAAGGCATAACTTCAATAGGGATCGCAAAATTCTGGCCAATTCGCTCAACTAGCTTGCAGGATTCAACCAACACTAAAAATTGCTCACTGGCAGTTGCCAGCAGTTTTTCGCGCACCAAATCAACGCCTTGACCTTTAAGCAAGGTTAATTCCGGCGACACCTCATCAGCGCCATCGACATAAAAATCAAGATGACTAACCTGCTCAAAATCAAGCACCTCTAAACCGAGCTGCTTCGCCTTATTCAGACTAACTGACGAACTGGCGACAGTGGTCACTTTAAGCCCCTGCTCACGACTACGATGCGCCAGTTCTTCAATAAAACAATTCGCTGTCGAACCGGTACCCAGTCCGACCAGCATTCCATCCATCACTTGTTTAGCGGCATGTTTGGCAACAAGCTCTTTATCGTTCATGGTTTATTCCTTTATTGTCTTAATACGCTCAACTATCGTTACTCCAGCCAAAGTAAACGCACCGGCAACAACGCCTGCCAAAGCATTTAGCAACGAAGACGTCAGCGTTTCCACCATGCCTCCGATAGTCGGCACGACATTGGCGCTTTGGGCCAGTTGCCCGATGAAGTGGTGAGCAACGGGAATGCCATGAATGAGAATCCCGCCGCCCACCATAAACATTGCCGCTGTACCGACAACTGTTAGCAGCTTCATCAAATAAGGCGCGCCATGTAAAAAGGCCAAGCCAACTTGACGTCGGCTTTTCGCCAATAGACCGACTCCAGGCTTTTGGCACAAATAAAGTCCTACGTCATCCAATTTCACTATAATGGCCACCAGACCGTATACACCGGCAGTCATAATCAGAGCAATGCCGAAAACTACTGCTACTTTGGTCGTAAAAGCCGCTGTTGCCACGGTACCCAGTGTGATAACAATAATTTCTGCCGACAACACAAAGTCGGTACGAACGGCACCTTTAATTTTATTCCGTTCAAACTCCACTAGATCGACCTCGGGATTGGCGACTGCCGCAGTCAGTTCAGCGCGATGACTTTCATCTTCGTCATGGGAATGCAGTAACGGGTGCGCCAGTTTTTCAAATCCCTCAAAACACAGATAGGCACCGCCCAGCATTAACAACGGCATGATCAGCCACGGTGCAATCCAGCTGATTGCCAGTGCCATCGGCACTAAAATGAGTTTGTTTTTCAGCGAGCCTTTCGCAACCGCCCACACCACCGGCAATTCCCGTTCTGCCCGAATGCCGGATACCTGTTCTGCATTCAACGCCAAGTCGTCACCCAAGACGCCGACAGTTTTTTTCGCCGCAATCTTGGCCATCAAGGCCACGTCATCCAAGACTGTAGCTATATCATCAAGTAAAACTAAAAGGCTTGCACCGGCCATATTAAGTTATTTTGGTTAAGAGTTGATTGAAGTTATCCATCCTAGACTTTTCTTGCTTCGCTATCGCGCCGCCGGAAAAGAGCTCATAAGCATAACTGTTAAATGGTAATTCTCTCTCCTACCCGTGGAATATTGGCATTCCACCCGGTACGTTTGAAACAGGTCTGTAATGATAATGTGGCTGTTTTTTCGCCATGAATTAAATAAAGCCGAGGTTTGGGTTCTTTAAAGTGACCAGCCCAAGCTAATAACTGACTCTGATCGGCATGGGCGCTTAACGCGCCCAATGTATGCACTTTGGCAGCCACATTGACTTCAACGCCCAAGATTTTCAAATGCGACTTTTTACCGTCTACAATAGCCCGGCCCAAGGTGCCTTCGGCCTGAAACCCTGCAATGATGATATGCGCATTGCGCCGCCATAAATTATATTTGAGATGGTGACGAATGCGTCCACCTGTACACATGCCGCTGCCGGCAATAATAATGACGCCGCCGTTAATGCGATTAACCGCCATGGACTCTTCGGCAGTCTGTGAATAAACCAATCCCGGCAACCAGGCTTGCCAGCCGTTAGGTGCAACTTTGGTAAACTCGGGATCATCGATATTGAATAAATGTGTATTATCCGCATAGATATTGCTTGCGCTTATCGCCATCGGGCTATCCAGATAAATCTTTTGCTGCGGAAGCCCACCTTGCCGCTGAATTTTACCTAGCCAGTAAATCAGATCCTGGGTTCTGCCCACCGCAAAAGCGGGAATAATCACATTGCCGCCGCTCTCAGCAGCTTCTGCTAATGTACTTTTCAATTCCTCCAAGGTATTTCCCAGAGGTTTGTGGTCACGATCACCGTAAGTGGACTCAAGCAACAACACATCGGCTTCGGTTAAAATGGTCGGATCACGCAATAACGGCGCATTCGGATTGCCCAAATCTCCGGAAAAGACCAGTGTTTTGGTTTTATCTTTATCCTTAATGTTCAAGCGTACAATGGATGAACCGAGTATATGCCCTGCTTCATGAAAAACAACGCTAAGCTCAGGCAGTATTTTGGTTTCCGTACCGTAAGCTATCGGCTGACGTAAGGCCAATAACGCCATTACATCGGCCTCTGTATATAAGGGTTCAAGTAGCGGCTTGCCGGCCCGTTCCCGGCGTTTATTTTCCCATTCAGTATCTCTTAATTGCAGATGGACAGCATCCATCAGCATCAATTCCAGTAACGAAAAACTGGCCTTAGTCAGATAGACAGGCCCCTTAAAACCGTCCCTAACCAGTTTTGGCAAGCGTCCGCAATGATCAAGATGGGCGTGAGATAACACCACTGCATCAATGGTAGATGGATCAAAAGGAAAATCGGCTTCATTTTGTTTTTCTGTTGCTCTCG
>JADHTX010000149.1 GCA_016784875.1 Methylobacter sp. | reverse complement strand
CGGCTATCGGCATAAAATCAGCCGCTAGGAATCCGCAACCGTGGCCGGGCGAAGTATATCCATGTCTGTCAGCTTTCAGCTTCCTTATTAATCAAAAAGTAAACCACCGGAATCACCAGCAGAGAAAACAGGGTCGAAGCAAAAATCCCGAAGATAAAACTCCAGGCCAGCCCTGAAAATATCGGGTCCAGAATAATCACAAATGCACCGAACATAGCCGCCCCGGCAGTCAAAAATATCGGCCGCAAGCGTATCGCACCGGCTTCAATCAGGGCTTCTGCCAGCGTCACATCGCCCCGTTCGCGGATGCGTTCGATAAAATCAATCAGGATAATCGAGTTGCGCACCACGATACCGGCCAACGCAATCATGCCGATCATCGCGGTGGCGGTGAAATAGATCGGATTGGGATAACCTGCGATAGGGGGCGCAAACAGGTTCAACACCCAGAAGCCCGGCATGATGCCGATTACGGTCAGCGGGATCGCTATCATCATCACCAGCGGCACACTCAGCGAGCCGGTTTGTCCCACCAGCAGCACATAAATCATCACTAACGCGGCTGCAAAGGCTAAGCCGAGGTCGCGGAACACATCAACGGTGATTTTCCATTCGCCCTCGCCCGCAAGTTCGGCGCTATAACCTTCCGGTAACGGGCGTTCGTCGAACACGTCATTCAGGTCGAAAACCGCTTCCACCGGGCTGCGTCCGGCCATTCCAGCCACAACATAATTCACCCGTTGCAAATTCTTGTGGAAAATAGGCTGATCTTCAATTTCTATGCTGGCCGTTCCCATTTCGCTTAACGGAATCAGGTCGCCCTGACCGGCTTTAACCCGCAACGTCAGCAAATCGGCTACGGACGAGCGTAATGCTCGCGGCAGTTGTAGGGTAATCTCCAGCGGCTGGCGCTCGCTGTCCACATGGACGATGCCGACGTTCCGGCCTGCGGCTGCGATGCTCAGAGTTTGTGCGACTTGCTCGACGCTGACGCCGGACAACGCAGCTTTCTCCCGGTTCAAATGGAAATGCACCTTGTCATGTTCCGCTTCGGAATAGTCATCGACATCGACTACGCCTTCAGTTTTTTCCATGTCGGCCCGGACGCGTTTGGAAACGGCAACCAAGCTGTCGATACTGGCTTCAGGCGGCCCATAGACTTCAGCAACCAGATCGGACAACACCGGCGGCCCCGGTGGGATTTCGACAATTTTAAGGTTTGCACCGTATTGTTTGCCGAGCCGTTCTATTTCAGGCCGGATACGCAAGGCGATTTGGTGCGATTGCTGCTCCCGCCGATCTTTCGGCAGCAGATTAATCCTGACTTCCCCCACATAACCGCCGCTACGCAAATAATAATGACGAACCATGCCGTTAAAATCCATCGGCGCAGCCAAACCTGTGTAGGTTTGATAATCGGTGACTTCATTGACTGTTGCAAGATAGCTGCCCAGAGCCTGTGCGACTTCATCGGTTTGCTCCAGCGTCGAGCCGCGCGGCATATCAATCATAATTTGCAATTCGTTTTTATTGTCGAACGGCAATAATTTAAGCGGAACAGCGCGGGTAATAGCCAGCAGAGTTGAACCGACAAAGGCTATCAACACAATCAGCAAAAACAATTTAGCGCGTCCTGAGGTCGCCAACAAAGGCCCGAGTGCGGCGCGATAAGTCCTATAGATAAAAGTTTGCTTGAGCTCCAGCGGCGCTTCGTCGCTGTGATTGTGGTATTCGCTTTGCAGTAATTTGAAACTCGCCCAAGGCGTGACGGTGAAGGCGACAATCAGTGAAACAATCATCGCTATCGGCACGTTAAACGCCATTGGCGCCATGTACGGCCCCATCATGCCGGTAATGAAAAACATCGGCAGGAACGACACAATCACGGTAAACGTCGCCAGAATGGTCGGCGGCCTGACTTCATCGACCGCCGTCAACAACGCTTGCAACGGCGATTCTTTGCGTAACTTATAGTGCCGATGGATGTTTTCGACATCGACTATCGGGTCATCGACCAGCAAGCCCAGCGACAGGATCAATGCAAACAAGGTGACGCGGTTAATGGTGTAACCGGAGATATAATCGAACAACAAGGTCAACGCCAAGGTCATCGGCACCGCGATAGACACGATAAACGACTCTTTTAGGCCCAGAGAAAAAGCCAACAACACCACGATTATCACAATAGCGAAACTCAAATGCTTCACTAGCTCGTTGACCTTGTGGTTGGCGGTTTCACCGTAATCACGGGTAATCGTCAGTAAAACATCTTCGGGAACCAAGGTGCCGTGAAGTTTCTCCGCCGTGGCGATAACCGCTTCGGCGACATGCACCGCATTGCTGCCTTTGCGTTTGGCGACGGCGATAGTCACCATCTGCCGCTCTTGCCCGACTTGCGGTTGGTTGCCGGTGGCCTTGCCTATAGTGGGCATCTCATCAACCGCAGGGCCGAAACCAATACGGGTGTAATGATCGACATCAGCCGGGCCGTCTTCGATCCGCGCCACATCGCGCAGGTAAACCGGGCGTCCTGCTACGCTTTTGATGACAGTCGCGCCGACTTCTGAGGATGATTCAAAATGCGGCCCGGCTTCGAGCAGGATTTCACGGTTACCGCGTTCGATGCTGCCGACTTGCAGATTGACGTTGGCATTAGCCAGCGCTTGGGTAATTTCAAGCAAGGTTACGCCATGCGCGGATAACGCGGCAGGGTTGGCGTAAATCGATACCCGCCGCTGTTCGCCTCCGACCACCCAACTTTTGCCGACATCGCCGACGCTTCTCAGCGAGATAATCAACTCGTCGGCGATACGGCGCAAGGCCATCGAATCGTAATTATTGTTCTGCGCGGACAGCGTCAACAACACGATAGGCACGTTGTCGATTTCTACCGGCGACACTTTCCAGTGGCTGACTCCCGGCGGAATCAGGTTCTGGTTGGACATCATCCTGTCCCAGGTCTTGACCAAGCTGTCTTCAAAATCCTGGCCGACGAAATAACGCACGGTCACCAACGCCGCGCCGGGCTTGGATACGGAATACACATATTCCACGCCTTCGAGCTGTTTGAGCAAAACCTCCAGCGGCGTGGCAACCAGCTTTTCAACTTCTTCGCTGGAAGCGCCCGGATATTCGACCAGCACATCCATGACCGGCACCACGATCTGCGGGTCTTCTTCCCGGGGCGTCAGGATTAATGCCGCAGCCCCCGCCAACAGCGAAATAATCAGGAACAATATGGAAAGCTGGGAGGTGGTGAAAATTTCGACAATCTTGGTGGTTAAGCCGCGCTTGGGCTTATCATTTTGCAGCTCGTCCATTAGTGCGCCTGCTGCGGGTGGGTGATGACGGTTTCACCGGCATGCAGACCGGAAATGACTTCGACTTGCTCGCCGAAAGTTTTACCAGTCCGGATATGGCGCATCTGTTGCCTGCCTTCTTCCGATAACACTTTGACGACTTCCAGTTGACCGATATGTTCTACCGCATCGACGGGAATCAACAAGGCTTCATGTTGACCGCAGGCTTGTTCCAACCAACCGAAATAGCCCGGTTGCAGACCCTCCATGGCAGGCAGCGCGATTTTAATCAACTGGGAGCGGGTTTGCGGGTCGACTTCGGGACTGATTTCGTCAATTTGTCCAGGTGTTGTCAGGCCTAAGGTATCAATACGCACGGCAACATCCATGCCGATACGATAACGCCCGGCACAGCTTCCCGGTACCTCGGCTTCCAGCCTTAAGCCTTGCGGTGTTTGCAAAGTCGCCACGGGGTCGCCGGGCAAGCCCATATCGCCGGGTTCTTTCAAGCGCTTGACGACCACGCCGTCAAATGGAGCGCGGAGCAGCGTATCGGCCAGATGCGACCTGATTTCATTAACCGTGCTCGCAGCTTGATTTGCACCAGCTTGCGCCGCTTTTGCACCGGCGACTACAGCGTCGAAGTTTTCGCGGGTCGCTGCTTCTTTACTGTATAAGCTACGTGTGCGCTGTTCGTCTGCTTTGGCGCGACTGGCTTGGGCATTGGCTCCGACCAGCGCAGCCAGAGCGGCATTTTCCTGTGCCTTTATGTCACGCTCATCCAGGCGGGCGATAACGTCGCCTTTTTTTACTTTGTCACCGGCATGAACCTTGATTTCGATAATCCGGGCGGTCATTCTGGGGGCAAGATTGGCAACAGTTCTCGACTTTACCGTGCCGGGCCAGCTGAACATATCGTCAACCTGCTTTTTTTCGACAACAACCGTATCGTTTTTCTGCGCATTTGCATCGCCGGGCAATGTGCTTAATCCGGGAGAAACTTTACTGACAAAACTGCCTTGCATATAAAGCAGCAACAAAATCAAGGCTAAAACGGCTACGGAAATGGCGACGGTTTTATTGATTTTTTTGAATTCGGTTAGTGACATAAGATTCTCTTTATCGCTATCGTTCCCACGCTCCAGCGTGGGAATGCAGTGGTAGACGCTCCAGCGTCCCGCAACGCTGGAGCGTTGCAGACTGAATTCCCACGCTGGAGCGTGGGAACTATTAATAAGTTATATTTATTTCCAATCCCCAATCGCTTTTTTCAATGCGGCTTCAGCACTCAAAGCATCGTAATGCGCTGCAATTGTGCTGGAATGGGCTTTATTCCGAGCAACCTCCGATTCGATATAACGAGTGACAGTCACTGTTTCAGCACGTCTTTCCTCATTAACCAATCGTAATGCCTCATCGGCTGATCGGACGGATGCTTCGGTTACTCGCAAACGCGCCAAAGCTTCTTGAAGTTTTAAAAAAGCAATTTTCACTTCCTGTTCAATAGCCAATTTTGTTTTTCGTTCAGTTTCCCGCGCTTCTTCGGCTTTCCGCTCAGCCGCGCTGACGCGATTTTTAGTCCCTAAGCCGGAAAACAAATCCATTTCGACGCTGACTCCGGCTGTGACATTGTCTTTGCTACTGGAAAACCCGGGGGATTGGCTGTTTTGACCGTAACTCACATAAGCATTAGCCCTGGGTAAATATGCGCCCTGCTCGCCTTTTAACTTGGCCTGAGCGATTTCCACCTGTTTAGACGCGGCTTTAACTTCAGGGCGTTGCGTCATTGCAAGTTCCAGAAAATCGTCAAACGTTGCCGTCAATTCAGGTCTGGGTAATGTCGAAGTTGACGGGGCAACGGTAAACGCCTGATCCGCTGCCAGACCAAGTAAGGTGGCGATGCCGGTTTTGGCTAATTCGATGCTGTTAGCCGCTCTGATTTCAGCTTCTTGCGCTTCAGCCAATTTGACTTCCAATGATAAAACATCGGATTTCAGCACCGTTCCCGCCTCATGGCGTAGTTTCGATTGCTTAAACTCACTGGTAATTGCCCCGATGGAATCTTTGGCAACTTTATGTGCTTCCTGCGCTGCCAAATAGGCATAATAACTGGCAGTTACCGCTTCAATCAAAGCATTGCGCACGATTGAGCGCTCAAACTCTGCGGCATCAATGCCCAACTCAGCCGCTTTACTGTTTTGATAATCCTGTCCGCCACGAAACAAAGAGAGTTTTCCTATAATTTCAGGTCGAAAATTTTGTCGATAACCTGGGGTATTGATGTTGTTGATCGAATTGGCATTGAAATCCCTTTGCGCCACGATCATAGAGAAGACCTGAGCGGGATTATTGGAATGGTCATAACCCACCTTAGCGGTGACTTGTGGATAAAACGCAGACAGAGCCACACCTAATTGGGCTTCGGCCTGACCTATACGTTCTGTGGTAATTTGCAAGTCAGGGTTATTGGATAAAGCGTAATCGATAGCCTGATCCAACGTAAAAGATTGGTCGATTGGTTTTTCCGAGGCGGAGCTATCAGCCGTTTTTTGCTGCACGGGCTGCGCAACTGCTGATCCGATAGATAGCATGAATATCGGTAATAGACTTAATGCCAATTTGTTTTTGATTATGTTAAGCATCATATTCACGTACCTACGTACCTGTAAGGATATTGGCAAAATTCTTTGGCATTTTTTCGTCGCAAACTTAACTATACCTAATTTAAACTGAGACACCCGATTTTTGACTCGTTCACACGCTCTATATCACTGCCATTAAATTAAGTTCTGTAGGAACGAACCATGTCCGCGATGAAAAAGCTAAAACTTTGCATTCGCTGAACAAAAATCGCGGCGGCGGCCCACTCCTACCGAGTCATTATGAGCATCTTAAGACTGTGACTCGCTATGTTAGCGAATAGACCGCGCGTCTTCATCGTTCAACAATCAGAATGCACAACCCGGTTTAACACCCAATTTTTTCAATATGATTGCCATCGGGCAAAACCCCGTAAACGCCGATTGCAACAAATTAGCGCCGACAAAAGCGGTGAACCATAGCCACAACTCCGAATGATAATGCGCCAATAGCAAACTCATCAAAATAAAACTGCCTGCAACAGCGAAAACTACGCGATCTATTGTCATCTTACTTTCCTTTCAAACGAACTACGCCTATCAGCTTGAGCATAGCTTTTTCATAAAAAGGTTCGCTGATACCTTTTCTAATCTTACGCATGAAATATTTCTCGAAGCCGATTTTAGCCAGATGCACCCATTTGCCTTCGGCCGACCAAGTTACATTACGCGGAGGAATTTGCGGCTTGGCTAGAAAAGCCACGCCGGAATCACCAAAATCAGCCAAACATAAAGCATTCCAGGTTGCTTTGTATGACGGCTCTTTACCTGCCAATTCATCGGCAATATTGTGCGCGGTAGCCGTTACCATCGATTCGATCATATAGCCGGTTTTTGGTGCACCGACAGGTACCGGGGTTGGTTCAATCGGCGGAATAGCAATGCAAACACCGATAGAATAAATGTTTTTAAAGGTAGGATTGCGCTGATGCGCATCCACCAACACAAAACCGCGCGGGTTAACCAAACCTTCGACACCGACATTGCGCACTGCGTCAACGCCGGTAAATGCAGGCAGCATCATTGAGTGGTTAAAAGGCAGTTCATGTTTTTTCTTTTCTTTGCCGTCTTCATCGACTTCGGTAACAAACATCATCCCGGGTTCGATTTTATCGACCTTAGCGTTAGTGATCCATTTGATGGTTTTGTCACGCAAAGCACTTTCCAGCATGCCTTTAGTGTCGCCGACACCGCCTAACCCTAAGTGCCCGATATACGGTTCGGCAGTCACAAAGGTCATCGGCACTTGGTCGCGAATCTTTCTTCTGCGTAACTCGGTTTCCAGGATCATTAAATATTCATACGCGGGGCCGTAACAGGACGCGCCCTGCACCGCACCGATCACAATTGGGCCGGGATTTTCCATAAACTTATCCCAGTCCTGCGCGGCAACTGCCGCATGATCGACATGACAAACCGAGGAGGTATAACCGTCCGGCCCTAATCCGGGAATTTCATCGAAGGCCAGACGCGGTCCAGTGGCGATAATCAGGAAATCATAGGCAACATTTGAGCCGTCATCCAACTGAACCTGATTATTGACCGGATCAACCTTTGCGGCCGCTTTTTGAATAAACTCGATGCCTTTCTTTTTCATCACCGGAGCTAATTCAATCTTTAATTGTTCAGGTGTTCGCCATCTAGGTGGAACCCAAGGATTTGACGGAACAAAATGAAAAGTGGGACTATCGGAAATCACGATAACATCATGATTTTTCCCTACCGTTTCTTTCATTTCATAAGCCATTGGTACACCGCCAATGCCTGCACCTAAAATTACAATACGAGCCATAATATTCTCCTGATTAATCATTATTATTACGTGCCTTGCGTTTTTCCAATCAGCCAAGATTAATTGGAAACCTTTTTAAAGTGAATTAGTACATTTACTAACAAGTAGCTGAAGATAAAAATTATTTCCCGCAACCTATAGATGTATGTACCGAAAGACTTAAAAATAAATTCGTATATTAGCGATTATTAATAGACAATAACATAATTATCTCTTAACATCCAAGCCTAATTGTTAGAGTAAAAACAAAGGTAAATTTTGTATTGTTTCTCTAAGTGTAATTTGTTTTAATCGCTGACTGCACTGGTTTATTTTGTTTTCAATGCTATTCATCTCAAGTTCTGATAGACAGAACTGCAACCCATAGGGGAATTTATGATTTCAGAAGCCGTGGTAGATCTATCGCGCTGGCAGTTTGCAGCAACTTCTTT
>JADHTX010000148.1 GCA_016784875.1 Methylobacter sp. | reverse complement strand
TTATAATGGCCGTACAAAAAAGTAAAGTATCGCGTTCAAGGCGTGGTCAACGTCGTTCACACGATGCGTTAACAGGTAGAACTTTGTCTCAAGATCCGATGACAGGTGAAACTCATATTCGTCATCACGTTACCCCTGATGGCTTCTTTAAAGGTCGTCAAATTGTAGGCGGTGTCAGCGAAGATTAAATTCTTCTTGCCTTTTAGCATGATGATATGCCGAAACTGATCAGATCAGCTTCGGCTTCTTTCATAATAACTCAGGAGTCATCCGTAAGCGTGAGCCTAACAATTTCGATTGATGCAATGGGCGGGGATTACGGTCCTGAAGTTACCATTCCTGCATCATTGGATTGTTTAAAGAACAATCCAGACTTAAAACTAATTTTAGTGGGTGACGAAACTGTTCTCAAACAACAGTTATCTCAGGCATTAATTAATTATCAAGATAGACTTGCTATTCAGCATGCATCTCAATGTGTTGAAATGGACGAGTCTCCGTCCAAGGCGCTAAAAAATAAAAAAGACTCGTCCATGCGGGTTGCTATTAATTTGGTTCGTGACGGGCGCGCAGATGCCTGTGTTAGTGCCGGCAATACAGGGGCTTTAATGGCCACAGCTCGGTTTGTGCTTAAAATGATTCCCGGTATCGATCGCCCAGCAATTATTTCCACGTTGCCATCCATTGATGGGCATACTCATATGCTTGATCTAGGAGCAAACGTTGATTGCACGGCAGAGCATCTTTTTCAATTTGCTGTAATGGGTGCTGAGTTGGTCAAGGCGGTTGAAAATATTGATAACCCCAGAGTGGGTTTGCTGAATATCGGCGAAGAAGACATGAAAGGTAATGAGCAGGTCAAATCGGCTGCAAAATTACTGGAAAACTCTTCGTTAAATTACATTGGCTATGTGGAAGGCAACTGTTTAAATGCAGGTCATATCCAGGTTGATTTGATTGTTGCAGATGGTTTTGTCGGTAATGTCGCGCTTAAAGCCATTGAAGGTGCAGCAAAAATGATCGGCACTGCATTGAAGGAGGCTTTCGGCAAAAACATCGTCACCAAATTGGCGGGATTGTTGGCTTATCCGGTGCTTAAATCTTTTAAAAAGCGTATTGACCCCCGCTTGTATAATGGAGCTAGCTTTTTAGGGTTGCGCGGGTTAGTGATTAAAAGCCATGGCGGTGCAGATGTATTGGCGTTTAAAACAGCTATTCATCTTGCCGAAATTGAAGTAAAAAAAGACGTTATCAGAAAAATAAGCGAACAAGTCGAAAAAACTTTGGCCCTGAGAGAGAATGCATGACGCGATATTCAAAAGTAATCGGTACCGGCGGTTATTTACCGGAAGAAGTTCGCACTAATGAACAAATATCCCAAACTGTTGATACTTCCGATAGCTGGATTTTTGAGCGTACCGGTATTAAAAGCCGTCGCATTGCAGGGGCAAATGAAACGGCCTCAAGCATGGCTGAAATAGCGGCAAGACAGGCTATAGAAGCAGCCGCTTGCGCCCCGGAAGATATTGATTTAATCATTGTTGCTACCGGCACGCCTGATCGTGTCTACCCTAGTACCGGTTGTTTATTGCAACAGCGCTTAGGTATTAAAAACTGCGTGGCCTTTGATGTGCAGGCCGCATGTTCTGGTTCGATTTTTGCGTTGAGCATTGCCGATCAATATATAAAATCCGGTGCTGCCAAAAAGGTTCTTGTTGTGGGATCCGAAATCTGCTCTCGTGTTGTCGATTGGACGGATCGGGGGACTTGTATTTTATTTGGTGATGGTGCAGGCGCAGTATTGCTCAGCGCATCTGATGATGCGGGTATTTTATCGACGCATATTCATTCTGACGGCGAATATGAGGATCTGTTGTATTGTCCAAATCCCCAAGCTGCTACCGACGCCAATAAAGACGAAGTCGGATATATCAATATGCGTGGCAACGAGGTATTTAAAGTGGCAGTTAACACGCTGGGGCGCATAGTTGATGAGACGCTGGCGGCAAATAACATGCAGCAATCTGATATTGACTGGCTGGTTCCTCATCAGGCGAATACACGGATTATAGCGGCGACCGCAAAAAAATTAAAAATGTCCATGGATCATGTTATTTTGACTTTGGAGAACCAAGGTAATACTTCATCCGCCTCCGTACTGCTTGCCCTTAATGAAGGTGTTCGGGATGGTCGTATTCAACGCGGACAAGTCGTATTGCTTGAAGCATTTGGGGCAGGATTCACTTGGGGTTCTGCATTAATTAAATACTAAAAACGTATTGAAATGAATAACCAAACTTATAACTTAGCTTTTGTTTTTCCTGGGCAAGGGTCGCAATCTGTTGGTATGTTAACGGATTTAGCCGATAGCTATCCTGAGGTAAAACATATATTTGAGCGTGCATCCGATGTGCTGGGCAAGAATTTATGGTCTATTGTCGCAGAGGGCTCAGAAGAGGAGCTTAATCAAACTCACAATACTCAGCCGGCAATGCTGGCCGCCGGTGTGGCCGTTTGGGCGATCTGGTGCAAACACAGCAGTGTTCGTCCCGCGTGGATGGCTGGGCATAGTCTGGGCGAATATACTGCTTTGGTTTGTTCAGAGGCTATGTCGTTTGAAGATGGCATAAGACTGGTTGCAACGAGAGGGCGTTTGATGCAGGAAGCGGTACCTCCTGGGGTTGGCGCAATGGCGGCTATTTTGGGTCTTGAGGATCATCAGGTCGTTAAGGTTTGCGTTGATGCCGCAGAGGGTGAAGTGGTCTCGGCAGTCAACTTTAATTCGCCGGGGCAGGTGGTTATTGCCGGAAATGTTGCCGCGGTACAAAGAGCTATGCTGGCGGCAAAAGCGGCAGGCGCTAAGCGAGCGGTATTATTGCCGGTCAGCGTTCCTTCGCACTGTGAGTTGATGGAGGCTGCAGCTCAAAAATTGAGTGAGCAATTGCAAGATATAGATATTGATACGCCAAAAATGACGCTGATTCATAACGTAGATGTCGCATCGCATAGTGCGCCGGAAGTCATTCGTAATGTATTAAAAGAACAGCTTTATAAGCCAGTCCGTTGGGCTGATAGTGTTAAATTTATGCATGATCAGGGCGTTTCCTGTTTTGTTGAGTGCGGCCCAGGCAAGGTGTTAATCGGGTTGAATAAACGTATTGCCAAGGATGCCGAACATAGGTCTATTTATGATACAGAATCATTAAACACAGTTTTGGAGCAACTTAATGGTTAAACAAATAGCTTTAGTGACGGGTGCCAGTCGCGGCATCGGTCGAGCCATCGCAGAAAGACTGGCTCAGGATGGTTTTTTTGTTATCGGTACTGCGACTACCGATAACGGTGCTGATTCAATTTCCACTTTTCTCGGCGAACAGGGCAAGGGCTTAAAACTCGATGTTGCCAATCTGGAGTCTATCGCAGAAGTCATAAAAAGGGTTAATGACGAGTTTGGCGTGCCTGCCGTACTGGTTAATAATGCCGGTATCACCCGTGATAATTTGTTGATGCGTATGAAGGACGAAGAATGGGATGACATTATTAATACCAACTTGACTTCAGTTTTTCGTATGAGTAAAGCGGTGCTGCGAGGCATGATGAAAGCCAAAACAGGGCGTATTATCAACATTTCATCGGTAGTCGGTGCTACCGGTAACGCAGGGCAGGCAAATTATGCCGCAGCAAAAGCCGGGATGATTGGCTTTGCCAAATCCATGGCTAAAGAAGTGGGATCGCGTAATATCACCATTAATACAGTATCGCCTGGGTTTATTGATACCGATATGACCAGGGAGCTAGGGGATGATATTAAAAATGCCCTGTTGTCCTCTATCCCCTTGTCCCGATTAGGTAAGGCGGAAGAAATCGCGCATACGGTTTCATTTCTGGCTTCCGACGGCGCAGCTTATATCACCGGTGAAAATATTCATGTCAATGGTGGCATGTTTATGCCGTAAGAGGTGTTGCCTATAGGTCGTAACAGTATGTTCATGCCTTATTATTGTGACATTATTGCAATATAAAGTATAATTCCCCCGCCGTCTGGAATTTCCGGAGACGGGATTTCAAATAAAATTAATAACAATACTAGTGTAGGTCTCAGATTAGACGCTGGGGAACTTACATTGTTTGAGGATAATAATTATGAGTAACATTGAAGAACGAGTAAAAAAGATTGTTGCAGAACAATTGGGTGTTAAAGAAGATATCGCGACCGATGCTTCATTCGTAGATGATCTTGGTGCTGATTCTCTTGATACAGTTGAACTCGTCATGGCTCTTGAAGAAGAATTCGAATGCGAAATTCCAGACGATGAAGCTGAAAAAATCACAACTGTTCAGCAAGCTATCGATTACGTTGTAAAAAACGCTTCTTAAAAACTGATTTTTGTAGGTTGGGTTGCGACTCCAGGGATGGGGAAGATACGCGCGGAGTAAAACGGGCGTAGCGTAACCCAGGCTAGTGTTTCGATTGCAGTGTTGCGTTGCACTATGACCTACCTAACTCTTTATTCCCGCCTTTATTTTTTTCTTACGGTAAATCACATTGAGCAAACGTCGAGTTGTAATAACTGGATTAGGCGCAATCACGCCTTTAGCTAACACGGTCTCAGAAACATGGGATGGTATTATTAATGGTAAAAGCGGCATAAGCCCAATTGATTCTTTCGATATTTCTTCTTTTGCCACCACCTTTGGCGGCGTTATAAGAAATTTTGATATCAGCCAATATATCCCCGAAAAAGATGCCAAGCGCATGGATGGTTTTATCCATTATGGTATTGCTGCGGGTTGTCAGGCTATTGAAGATTCAGGTATTGAAGTAACCGAAGCGAATGCCGAACGTATCGGCGTAGCTATCGGATCGGGTATCGGTGGTATTACCGGTATTGAAGATTGTTATGCAACTTATGATAAGAGTGGTCCGCGACGTATTTCGCCGTTCTTTGTCCCAGGTAACATTATCAATATGATTTCAGGTAACCTTTCAATCAAATATGGATTAAAAGGCCCCAATTTTGCAATTGTTACTGCGTGTTCTACAGGTACTCATAACATTGGCGATGCGGCACGTTTAATTAAGTATGGCGATGCCGATGTCATGATTGCCGGTGGCGCTGAACGTTGCACGACATCGCCGACAGCCATGGGTGGCTTCGCCTCGGCAAAAGCCTTGTCCCGTCGCAATGATAATCCGCAAGCCGCTAGTCGTCCCTGGGACAAAGATCGAGATGGCTTTGTATTAAGCGATGGGGCCGGCGTTGTTGTTCTTGAAGAACTGGAACATGCCAAAGCGCGTGGCGCAAAAATTTATGCTGAACTGATCGGCTATGGTATGAGCGGCGATGCTTATCACATGACCACGCCTTCAGTTGGCGGCGAAGGTGCTGCGCGGTGCATGAAAAATGCCCTGCGTGATGCCGGTTTAAATGCCGATGCGGTCGATTATATCAACGCGCATGGTACATCAACACCGGCTGGCGATCTGGGTGAAACCCAAGCAATGAAAGCCGCCTTGGGCGATCACGCCTATAAAATTGCAGTTAGTTCAACAAAGTCTATGATTGGTCATTTATTAGGCGCAGCGGGTGGTATTGAAGCGGTATTAAGTGCATTAAGCATTAAAAACCAAATTGCCCCACCAACCATCAATCTGGAAAATCAGGATCCCGAATGCGATCTGGATTTTGTGCCGAATACAGCAAGAAACATGAAGATTGATATAGCTATGTCAAATTCCTTCGGTTTTGGCGGTACTAACGGCTCGTTGGTTTTCAAACGGTACGAATAATTAGCATTGGGGGGAGGTAGGCTTTTTTTGCCTACCTTTGCCCATAATGCCACGCTATCTTACGTGGGAACCATCAGGCTAAAAAATGATCCTCATCAATGGTGAAAGCAAGGAGCATATCGACATAACAGATCGCGGTTTTCAATATGGCGACGGGTTATTCGAAACCATTGAAGTGAGTGCCGGACACGCTGTTTTTCTTCAGCGCCACTTGGATCGGTTACATTTAGGTTGTCTTCGGCTTCATATCCCTTTTCCCGGTGCTGAATTAATTAGCCTTGAAGCTGAAAAGCTTTGTTGCAGCATGCGTTCAAATCGGGCCGTGCTTAAAATTATAATCACACGCGGTTCAGGCGGGCGTGGTTATCGTCAGCCTGATGTCATTCGCGCAACTCGCGTATTAAGTCTCCATCCTTATCCCGACTACCCGCAAAACTACTCAGAGCAGGGCATAGTCGCGCGTTTCTGTGCTACCCAGCTAGGCTTGAATCCAGCTTTAGCGGGTATGAAGCATTTGAACCGGCTTGAGCAGGTTATGGCAAGATTGGAATGGACGGACGCAGCGATTCAGGAAGGGCTGATGCTGGATATCAATAATCATGTTATTGAGGGAACAATGACTAATCTGTTCTACATAAAAAATAACAGTCTTTATACTGCAACACTTGGGCAATCGGGTGTTGCCGGTATTATGCGCAGTATTATAATGATGCTTTCAGCCGAACAAGGCCTGCCCGTAATTGAACATCTATTTACCCGCGACGAGCTGTTATCGGCAGATGAGGTATTTGTCTGTAATTCAATTATTGGTATCTGGCCCATCAAGCAAATTGCAACGACACAATTTTCAGTCGGGCCGATAACTAACAAGCTTAAATCCTGGTTGGACATATTTACCCGTGGGAGTATTCAGCAATGAACAATAAGGTCATTGGTTTTACCTTGCTGGTTTTGAGTTTTATAGGCGGTTGGCTGTGGATGGACTATCAAAGTGCGGTAAGTAAGCCGCCGTTGATCGGTGAAACGGTGTATGTGGATATTGAAAGAGGCGACTCTCTTAATCGGATTATTGACAAGCTTCTAGCCCAAAATATGGATATTAAGCCGTTTTGGTTTAAAGTCATTTCCTTGCATCGAGGTGCATTCAAAAAACTTAAAACAGGGGAGTATGAGCTAACGTCAGAGTTAACTTTACCTGAAATACTAACGAAATTTGTTGAGGGAAAAACTAAGCAACATACCATTACTTTTCCTGAAGGTTGGGATTTTAAAGGGGTTTTGCGCGAAATTGAGAGAAATCCCAATATTGAGCATACCTTAAGCAGTGCTGATCTTAACAGTATCATGAGCAAATTTAGGGCAGATGTGACTATTCACGCTTCGCCTGAAGGCTTGTTTTTTCCGGATACTTATTTTTTTGAAAAACATACCTCCGATGTGTCTTTATTAAAAAGAGCTTACGACAAAATGCAGCTGGTGTTGCAACAAGAGTGGGTTAATAAAGCGGAAGGTCTGCCGTTTAAAACGCCTTATGAAGCCCTGATTCTTGCTTCGATTGTAGAAAAGGAAACCGGAGTTATTGCTGAAAGACCCTTAATTGCTGGTGTATTCATTCGCAGACTGGAACAAAAAATGTTGCTGCAAACCGATCCTACCGTTATTTACGGGATGGGGGAGAGTTATCAGGGCGATATTAGATCCAAAGATTTAACTACGGCCACACCTTATAATACTTATGTTATCAGTGGCTTGCCGCCAACGCCGATTGCGATGCCTGGACGAGAAGCGCTTTATGCAGTCTTGCATCCTGATAAGGGCGACAGTCTTTATTTTGTCGCTCGCGGCGACGGTACGCATGTGTTCTCCGCGACCTTAAAAGATCATAATTTGGCCGTTGACAAGTTTCAAAGGAACAAAAAATGATTCGAGGCAAGTTTATTACCTTGGAAGGTGGAGAAGGGGTGGGTAAAACCACCAATATGGCCTTTATAAAAGATTACTTACAACAACATAACATTACTGTTGTTGTTACGCGTGAGCCGGGCGGCACCAAACTGGCCGAGAAAATCCGTCAATTATTATTGGATAAAAACAGTGAGGCTATTTCAGATCAGGCTGAATTGTTGATGATGTTTGCGGCAAGAGCCCAGCATATCAAACATGTGATTGAGCCGGCCTTGGCGCAGGGACAATGGGTACTTTGCGACCGTTTTACCGATGCGACCTATGCCTATCAGGGCGGAGGCCGGAACATGAAAATCAGCACCATAGAATGGCTGGAGAATTTGGTACAAGGTACATTAAGACCCGATTTGACCTTATTATTGGATGCGCCGGTTGAGATAGGCATAGCGCGAGTCAGAAAACGCGGTGCTTTTGATCGTTTTGAGTCAGAGCAAATCAGTTTTTTTGAAAGCGTCAGGCGGGCTTATTTATTACAGGCCGACCTGTAT
>JADHTX010000147.1 GCA_016784875.1 Methylobacter sp. | reverse complement strand
GCAACGAGTTCTTGAAGCTCTGATTGCAGAGTATGGTGTAGATAATACGGTTCGCGCCCTCGATAACCAAGGCTTCAAAGGCAGCACATATCGTTATTTGCTCAATCCATTGTTTGTTGAGGCGCAACGGCGGAGACAGGCCGGAAGGGAGTAGCGGCCGAATTCCGAAGGACAGCAAGTAGCCCGGATGAAGCCTAGCGAATCCGGGCTGATCGAAGCTCAGTAAATTTGGAATCTATAGCTCCAATGAATATTCGGGATAGATTAGATCGTTACAACGTGAGGGATATAATGATGCAAAACAGAAAAGACGATTTGATCCGTTTTTACCAACTTCTTGATCGTTTGGAGCAAAAGACGGGTGGCAGGCTCATGTTGTCTGATTGCAACGGGCGGACGAACTGGCCATTGCGAGGAGTCTATTTTTTTATGGAGCCTAGTGAGGTTAGAACAGACACTGGTCTCGGTCTTAGAGTCGTCCGAGTCGGCACACATGGGCTGAAGCTTGGATCGAAATCAACTTTGTGGCAACGACTTTCCCAGCATAAGGGAACCGCAATATCAGGAGGCGGCAACCATAGAGGATCGATCTTCCGGTTGCTGGTTGGCACAACCTTTTCTGACAAACATTTTGAATGTTCGACTTGGGGGCTGGGTTCAACGGCCAAAGGAGATATCCGACGTTGCGAAGAACCAATTGAACAGGAGGTAAGCACAATCATCCGAAATATGCCTTTTCTCTACTTAGACGTTGATGATGCGCCGACTCCCAGCAGTCAGAGGAGTGTTATCGAAAGAAATTCCATTGCGCTTCTGAGTAACTTCCAGCGATTCCCACTTGATCCACCGTCTCAAGCATGGAGAGGCTATCGCTGTAATCGCGAAAAGGTGAGGCTATCCGGTTTATGGAATCAAAATCATGTGGATGAAGCTTATAATCCAGTATTTTTACAGACGTTAGAAACGCTGATCGATAAAATGAGACCATATTTATGAAAATTGTCATTCAGTGTGCAGCCACCAAAAACCTAGCGCAGCCCGGAGCAGGATTTCTTACCACTGACAAACGGTTGGTGCAATTTGTGGCCCAACCGGAGCTGGCTCCATTTAACGAACAATATGCTTATGCACACCCTGACGATTTGTCGGATGGTCGGCAGACTTGGCGTGAACGTCTTTCTGATTACAATAATGGAACTCCATCGAATCCACTACATCTTTTGCCAGCCTATCGGCTCTATGTGAATAGTGCATATGAGAATTTGGTTAAAAAGTTTGGGGCAGAACAAGTTTTTATTCTTTCCGCAGGATGGGGGTTAATTTCTGCCAATTTTCTGACGCCGGATTACGATATTACGTTCAGCAAAGCAAAGAATGTTGAGCCCTACTGCCGCAGAAGCAAGTCAGACACCTACTCTGATCTTTGTCAATTACCAGATGACGGAGAATCTATAGTATTTTTGGGGGGAAAGGATTATCTACCGTTATTTTGCATGTTGACGAGAGAGTTAAAAGGTATGAAAAAAGTATTCTTTAATTCATCGGTCGATCCAAATTTGGGACATGGCTTTTGCTCTGAAAGGTTTATAACCACCAAACGGACGAATTGGCACTACTCATGCGCTCAAGCTCTAATTGATGGAAAAATAGGGATTTAACGCTTTATGATGAATTTCTGGTGCGATCACATACCGAAATGATGCATAAGAATTGTGTCCGTTCGTCGGTCACGAAAAGAAGAGGTAGCCTTATATGAAAGCTGATGAATTCGATGAAAAATTTGATGAGGGTAGTGATATTTTGGATGCTTTGGACTTATCCAAAGCAAAGAGAACCATGCACGATCAGAAGCGTGTGAATGTTGATTTTCCCGCTTGGATGATCGAATCCTTAGATAAAGAAGCAGACCGGATCGGTGTGACTCGTCAGTCCATCATAAAAGTATGGTTAGCTGAACGCCTTGAAGAATTGGCTGCTAACAAAGCATTGCAACGAGCAAGCCGCTGAATTTATTGCTTCATTACTCCAGCATCAGGAACGATGCAAAGTTCCGATCTATTGCATATTCCGAATCAACGCAACCGCGTTCCGCTCACCGCATCAAAAATAGCAGTTTCCTGTCCAAGCTCCCCGACTTTGCCATGAACAATAAAGATATTCGCATCGGCAAAGGTTTTTAACAGTTTTCTCGATTCCTTGATGGCGGGCCGTGTTGTCGGATTGGCGCTGGTGGATACCAGAGGGCTGCCGAATTGGGCGCATAAATCGCGGGCTATCGGGTGATTGGTCACTCTGACGGCCAGGGATTGATGCTCTCCGGTCAGCCATTTCGGCACCCAGGGCTGAGCCGGAATCACCCAGGTAACAGGGCCGGGCCAAGTGGGCGTTACGCGGTCGATGAGGGTTTGGTCTAAAACCAGATAGGGGAGCAGTTGCTCTAGTGATGAGGCAATAAGTATCAGGCCTTTTTCTATCGGGCGCTGTTTTATGTCGAGCAGGGTCATGACCGCGGTTTCGTTGAGCGGGTCGCAGCCTAGACCGTAGACGGCTTCTGTAGGGTAGGCAATTACAGCACCGTCTTTGAGATGACGGACGGCGGTTTTTATTTTGAAGGGGGAGTGATAGGGCATTTTTTGTATCATATGCTGGGTAAGTCACATGGAGCCCCGACTTTAGCCGCGCAAATGCAAAGGCGATCCAGGAAGCAGCCGTTAACACAACTTAAATTACGCAGACGGTGTTATTTCAAGTAGCTTCGTGCGCGACTAAAGGCGCGGCTCCGTTATGGTTATCTCTGTTTTTTTAAATGGATACCATTTTCTCGTTTCCACATGACGCATGGAAACGAGGTATGTTTGGCTGTGGAAATACGTTTGCGACTTACAACGCACCAGGCTCTTTCGGTCCTTGCACATCGGCAGGATCGCCTTCATACGGTGTAGCGTATTTGCAGTCTTTTTGCGGACAAACTTTTTCTACGCCACGCCTTTTGGTTTCTTTGACGGTCAGAATAGGCCAGGCGCATTCCGGGCAGCTTTCTTTTATAGGAGCGTTCCATAACGCGTAATCGCATTTTGGGTATTCCGAGCAGGAATAGAATATCTTGCTGTTCCGCGATTTGCGTTTAAGGATATTGCCCTTTTTGCATTGCGGGCACTCAACGCCGGTGTCCATCGGTTTTTCCAGCGGTTCGATATGTTTGCATTTGGGATAAGCGCTGCAACCGATAAATTTTCCGTAGCGTCCGGCCTTGATGACTAAGGGCGATTCGCATTTAGGACAGGTTCGACCTTCTAAAATCTCAGGTTCATCGGTAGCGCCCGGATCATCGTTCAGGTTTCGGGTATAGGAGCATTCCGGATAATTGGTGCAGCCGATAAAGCGACCATTCCGGCCTAAGCGAATCGACAGCGGACTGCCGCAATCGGGACATTTTTCATCGATGGCTTCCTGGGTGACATCTTTGCGCTGGACGCTTTGTTCTTTTTCCTGAATTAGGGTGGTGAACGGGTTCCAAAAATCGTGCATTAAGGGAACCCAATCTTTTTCTCCTCGCGACACCGCATCCAGTTGATCTTCCAGGTTCGCGGTAAAATCGTAATCGACGTATTTGGTGAAATGTTCGGTTAGGAATTTATTGACGATTCTGCCGACATCGGTCGGGTGGAAGCGTTTGCTGTCCAGCGTGACGTATTCGCGGTTTTGCAGGGTCGAAATAATCGACGCATAGGTTGATGGTCGGCCGATACCGTGTTCTTCGAGGGATTTTACCAGACTGGCCTCACCGTAGCGTGGCGGCGGTTCGGTGAAGTGCTGTCCGGCATTGATGTCGTTGAGTTGCACGGGGCGACCTTCTTCCATCGGCGGCAGAAAGCTTTCCTTGTCGTCGCTCTCTTTGCTGTCGTCCTTTCCTTCGAGATAAGCGGCCATGAAGCCGGGCGAAGCTATCGTGGAACCGGTTGCCCTGAACACATGTTTGCCGTCGCCGCAGCTTAAGTCGACAGCGACCAAATTTAGCGTGGCATGAATCATCTGGCAGGCGATGGTGCGCTTCCAGATCAGCTCATAGAGTTTGAACTGTTCGATACTCAGCTGGTCTTTTATCTGGCTGGGCAAGTATCGAGGATAGGTTGGGCGTATGGCTTCGTGCGCTTCCTGGGCATTTTTCGATTTTGTTTTAAACAGCCTGGGTTCTTTGGGCACATTTTCAGCGCCGTAGTTTTCGGCAATCAGCGCACGGATTTCTTCGACGGCATCTACCGACAGGTTAACCGAATCGGTACGCATGTAGGTGATCAAACCGGCTGTTTCGCCGCCTATATCGATGCCTTCATAGAGTTGCTGTGCAACGATCATGGTGCGCTTGGTGGTAAAGCCCAGTTTGCGCGAGGCTTCCTGTTGCAATGTCGAGGTGATGAACGGCGGGGCAGGGTTGCGTTTTTGCTGTTTCTTTTCCAGCTTGGCGACCATTAATTGGCCGTCAGCTGCATCCAATAAGGTTTGTTTGGTTTTTTCGGCCAGCTGTTCATCGGTGATACTAAATTGACTGATTTTTTCGCCGTCAAACTGGGTCAGTTTGGCTTTGAAGGCTTGATCCTGAGCGGTCAAAGCGGCATCGATAGTCCAGTATTCGCGGGATTGAAAAGCTTCGATTTCCAGTTCGCGCTCGACGATCATGCGTAAGGCGGGGCTTTGTACACGGCCGGCCGACAGTCCTCGACGGATTTTTTTCCATAGCAACGGCGATAGGTTAAAACCGACCAGATAATCCAAAGCGCGACGCGCCTGTTGGGCGTTGACTAAATTGATGGCGACTTGTTCGGGATTGGCGATGGCTTCGGTGACGGCTTTTTTGGTGATCTCATGGAACACGACCCGATGCACCGGCTTGTCTTTGAGTAGCTTTTTTTCTTTCAGCAGTTCGAGCAAATGCCAGGAAATGGCCTCGCCTTCTCTATCAGGGTCAGTCGCCAGATATAAAGTGTCTGCGGTCTTAAGGGCTTTGGCAATGGCTTGCACATGTTTTTGGTTACGATCGATGACTTCATATTTCATGGCGAAGTCGTTGTTCGGGTCGACTGCGCCCTCTTTGGGGATTAGGTCGCGTACGTGTCCATAAGAGGCTAAAACCTGAAAGTCCTTGCCCAAATATTTTTCGATGGTTTTGGCTTTTGCAGGCGATTCTACAATGACGAGATTCTTGCTCATTTATTCTTAAGAGAGAGGTGAAAGGTAAAGGTGAAGGTTCAAGGGGAAGGTGAAAGGTACGTTCTTACCTTGAACCTTTTACCTTACGTTAATGTAAATAAGTTGGAATAAGGTCATAGACAATATCTTCCATTCTGGAGAAAGCGATTTCTTCATCCGGCTGGCTGAGTAATACCATCAGCACAATCCATTTCAGTTTTTCCATCGATATTTCTTCATTTTCCAGCGCCATGGCCCGATCAATGACGATCTCCCGGTTGGCTGAACTCAGGATGCCGCTATTTTCAAGAAATATCAGCAAATTGCGACTTTCAAGATCCAGCTTGGCTTTCTCCTGACTGCAAAAAATGCGGAATACTGGAGAGGTGGATGTTTTTATCGCACGTTGCAGGCTAAGCGATTCCAACCAGTCGAAGGCTTTGTTGACTTCGATTTGTTCAAAGCCGGCTTCCAGCAGTTCTGTTCTGACGACATCGCTGTCAGGAAGTATTTCAATTTCATCTTCCATATAGTTTTCGAATAAGTACATCAGGACATCAAAAATATTTTCTTTCATAGGCTCTTGATTGTTTATGATTATTTAAGTCTCGTATAGCAACCGCCGGGAGTTGCTTCTATGTAACCTTGCAGTTCCAGAATCAGTAACATTGACGAAATAACTTCGACTGATTCGTTGGCATTTTCAACCAGAGTATCGATAGAAGTTGGGCTAAACATGACAAGATTCAATAATGTTTGCTGCTCCAGGTCAAGTGTTGATTGCATTGTTAGTGGAACGAAAATCTCATCTTGTTGATTATATTGATTTAGTTCCTCAAGAATATCTTGGGTTGTTTCGACAAGTTTTGCGCCCTCACGGATGAGTGCGTTGCAACCACGGGCTAGCGGGTTATTAATAGAACCAGGGATGGCAAAAACTTCGCGGTTTTGTTCCAGAGCCATGCGAGCAGTAATCAAGGAGCCGCTTTGTTTGGCGGCTTCAACCACCAAAAGGCCTTGGCACAAGCCGCTGATAATACGGTTGCGTCTGGGAAAGTGGTTGGCTTTGGCGGTAGTTCCGGGTGGAAACTCCGAAATCATTGCGCCGGAATTGACAATTTCAGTGGCTAGATCTTTATGTCGAGCCGGATAAACGCGATCCAACCCGGTTCCGGCTACCGCAATGGTATAGCCTTTGGCTTTTAATGCCCCTAAATGACTGGCTGCATCGATGCCTAAGGCGAGTCCGCTGGTGATCGTAAAGCCGCAATGACTTAAGGTTTTGGCAAAATTAAAGGCGATTTCCAGGCCGGAAGTCGAGGGGTTGCGGCTGCCTACGATCGCAATTTGCGGTAGCGATAATAGTTCGGGGTTGCCGCGTACAAACAGGATAGGCGGGGGATCGGAAATTTCCTTTAATTGCGTTGGGTAGTTTGGATTATTAAGGGTGATAGCACTGTTATTCGGCTGATTCAGCCAGTTCAAGTCATAGTCGATCAGCGTCCAATCAGGATTTCTGATCGCATTAACGATGTCGCTTTTTAAGCCTAAGGCGCTTAGTGCGGAGGATGATTCTGCAAATAACTGTGCCGGGGTATGGCTGTTCAGTAAGCGGAGAAACGTCCGACAGCCGACCCCTGGCGTGCGCAATAGCGCAAGCCAGTATTTAATGTCTTGCTCGGTTTGTTGCTGGAGAATGTTCAGGGGGTTTTGACTTTATCTAAAACATGAAGCGCTTGGGTCGCTTTCATGACTAGAGCATAACTGACACGCTCAAACGGACGAAAAACCATCAGTGTACCGGCTATTTCATCAGGAAGATTAACGCGAGCGTTGGTCATCGGGCTGTTCGAATCTCTGACAATATCGCCGCGTTGATAGATGTTCAGTTCGTGTCCGGTTAAAAGACCGTCAGAGATGCCTTTATCTATGACAACCACATTGTATCGGCCAATTTGGGAAACGCCGCCAAGTACGCTGATAATACTGCCGTCGATGCTTTGTTTGGGTGGGCGCGGAAAATAATTTAACGCAATTTCCTGTTCTATATTGGGCATAACCCGATCGCCAATACGAATTTCTTGGGAGGATTTGGTTATGGCTAAAGTTGCTGGGTCGCCGGGTTGTTGTAATGTAGTATCGGCAATGTATTGTGCCTCATAACCCAAAATTTCTCCGCTTTCCGGACTGATATAGGCGCTGCCCGGCCGGTAAATTGTGTAGGACTGGTTTTTCGGTTCGGTTATCGAGCGTACATAAACGCGGTCGCCAGTGCCTGCAATTAGATGTTCACCGGCAAAGCCGACTACATACGGTGCGTTGCTGAGTTCATTTTCATCTACCACCTTAGGAGATGACAGGAAGCTCATAATAGTTTCGATTGGGATTAATCGAATAGCCTGTTTCAGCTCGGTTATCCGAATACAAGGCAGTACTTTCCCATCTTCGGAGACGGCAAAGTTTTTGCGTCCATGCTTATAGTCCTCTTCCTGAAGTACACAGGGAGAATGAGATTCGGCAAGGGGGAGTTCGCTGCGAGAAAGACTCAGTTGGGGTTTGCCGTCGACGATTGAAAAATAAATCGTATCGCCGGGATAAATCAGGTGAGGATTCTTAATTTGGGTATTGCTGCTCCATAATTCAGGCCATTGCCAAGGATGTGTTAAAAATTTACCGGCTAGATCCCATAGAGTATCGTCTTTGACGACGGTATATTGATCAGGGTGAGACGGATTTACTTGAATGTCTTCTGCCCATGCGCTGGTGCTGATGAGTAGAGAAACTATCAATCCGGTGAGTGTTCGAAAAGCCATGTTGGGGGGTTCCTGTCGAGTCTTTTTGTGCGATTTGAATTCAAAGTTTAGATGAATTCAGATAGAAATCTAGCTAAAAATAAGTTATTGATTTGGCTGGCTTAGAAAAACGACTCTTTGTGGAGATGCGTGACACTTAATTTTGTGTCGATTTTTGCGAGTATTCTTGCACTATGTTTTGATGGTGACAAGTTTCTAACTTAATAGTGCCGTTTTGAGCATAGAGTCTATAGTTGCATTAATGCACAAGGATTAGGTACT
>JADHTX010000146.1 GCA_016784875.1 Methylobacter sp. | reverse complement strand
CATGCTGTCACTATTCGGCTGGGTAACGTGATGTCCGTCAGAGTTGGTACCAAAACCAGCCACCTCGGCATGAATATGAGCGCCGCGTGCCAATGCATGCTCCAGCTCCTCCAAAATGAAAGTACCCGCGCCTTCCCCGATGACCAAACCGTCACGGTCACGATCAAACGGTCGGGGGCTTTTATCCGGTGCATCGTTTCGAAGACTGGTGGCGAATAAGGTATCGAAAACCGCGGACTGGATAGCCGAGAGCTCTTCCGCGCCACCCGCCACCATCAGCTTTTGCAGGCCGAACTTTATCGCTTCATACGCATAGCCGATGCCTTGACTACTGGATGTACAGGCGCTTGAGGTTGTATAAATCCTGCCGTTTATGCCAAAAAACAAGCTGATATTAACCGGAGCGGTATGGCTCATCATCCTGATATATGAGGTTGCATTCAAACCGCCGGTAGCATGATTAATCAGCATATTGCCGAACTCGGCAATCGCATCGGGGCTACCCGATGAACTGCCATAGGCAACGCCCGTAAGCCCGTTTTTAAGACAAGGATCATTCAACAAACCGGCATCGATTAGCGCCAATTCGGTTGCGTAAGTCGCCATTAAGGCGATACGCCCCATGCAACGGACCTGCTTGCGCGAATAATGCTCAGGCTTGGTAAAATCGACAGGCGCACCCAAACGCGTATTCAGGCCTTGATACTTTTCCCAGTCACTCATGAATTGAATGCCTGTAGACTTATTTTTAAGGCGCTCGGCAACTTGCTGCCAATCGTTGCCTATCGGCGAAATACCCGCCATGCCGGTCACTACCACGCGTTTTAACATAAACCACCATTAACGGAAATAACCTGCCGGGTCACATAAGCGGCATCTTCAGACATTAAAAAAGCCACGACCGCAGCGACTTCTTTGGGACTGCCTACCCTGCGCGCCGGGATCATTTTTTTTATTTCTTCCATCGGCAATTCGTTGACCATATCCGTTTCAATAAGCCCCGGAGCGACGCAATTAACCGTAATGTCACGTTTTGCCAATTCCAAAGCCAAGGCCTTGGTCGCGCCGATAATGCCCGCTTTTGCGGCACTGTAATTGACCTGCCCACGATTGCCCATCAAGCCGGAAACCGACGACAAAGTGACAATACGCCCCGGCTTGCGCCGCCTGACCATCGGCATCACCACTGGCTGTAAAACATTGTAAAAGCCGTCAAGATTACTGTGAATGACACTGTCCCACTGTTCGCCGGTCAATGACGGAAAAGCATTATCGGCAGTGATACCGGCATTGCACACCACGCCGTAATAAGCGCCAAAACTTTCAATATCCTGATTGATTTGCTCGCTGCATTGAGCACGATCGGCAATATCGAATTGCAAAATACGGACTTGCTGACCTAACTTCTCGATTTCGGCCTTGACCGCCTCAGCTTGTGCAAGCTGCCTTCGGCAATGAAGGACCAAATCAAAACCCTGCTTAGCCAGATATAAAGCAATAGCTTTACCGATACCGCGGCTAGAGCCGGTCACTAATACAGTTTTATTCATAATGAACTCATTGGTTTGTATAACGGAGGTTGATAAACATTAAGATTGGCGGTAACTTCGACACCTTCCCCCAGAAGGCGACAATTAAAAACCCCTAAGCTATCATCCTGCATGATTTTTTCTACCCGTATCGTTAATGTTGAGCCAACCTTAAATGCAGCAACATTACTGTTATAACGCCGGGTTCCCAATAGAAAACCCAATCGTATCGGCTCATGAACCTGCTTTGCCATGACCCCGGCATACGCGGCTATCGCTTGAGCCATAAATTCAATACCGACCCAAGCCGGAACACTTTTGTCATCGCCGCCCAACAAACCGTCATCGCGCACCGTAAGCTCGGCAGTCAAGCTTTGCTCGTCATAACTGACGATACGATCCAGCAACACCATAGTACCGCTATGCGGAATTAAATCGGCAACATCAATCATGCTCGACCTACAACAATAGACACATTATTGCCGCCAAACGCAAACGCGTTGCTTTGACAGGTGTTGATTCTACGCCCCAAAACCCCGCCCTGTTTAACCAGGTTTAACGCCGACAATTCCGAATCCGGTTCATCATCGTTGATATTGGGAATCAGCGCCCCTTGTTCATCGTCATTAGTCAGTAATAACCAACAAAATGCCAACTCCAACGCGGCAGCGGCACCCAAGGTATGCCCGGTCATGCCTTTGCTGGAACTGGCCGCTACCGTCGATCCGAATAAGGTATTAACCGCTTTACTTTCCATCGCATCGTTCAAAACCGTGGCCGTACCGTGTAAATTCAAATAATCGATCTGCTCCGGCGTTTTACCCGCATCATCCAGTGCATTCCGCATAGCCTTAATCACATCGGTTGCTTCCGGATCCGGTGCCGCAAAATGATAAGCATCGCTGCTTGCGCCTATGCCTTGCAACACCACAGGCCCCGGCTCTTTACTCAACACAAACAGACTGGCCGCTTCGCCGATATTAATCCCGTCCCGGTGCAGACCAAACGGCTTGCACCGCCCTGTACTAATCGACTCCAACGCAGCAAAGCCATTAACAGTCAAGCCGCTTAAGCTATCTGCCCCACCCACAATCACTGCATCGCATAAACCCAGCCTGATTAAGCGCCGTGCCGAAGCAAACGCCTTGCCGCTGGAAGAACAGGCAGTAGAAATCGTGTAGGCCGGGCCGTTCACGCCTAGAAAATCAGCCAAAAAGTCCGCTCCAGCGCCCATTTGCTGCTGCTTGTAATGAAATTCTTCCGGCAATACACCGTGTTTAGCCCAATAAGCCAACGCCAGCTCAGTATTGCGCACACCTGAAGTACTGGTGCCCAGCACAATGCCTATGCGATCTGCACCAAACCGGGTAATGATGTCTGTCACCGCCGATTCGATCTGGCTTAACGCGGCCAGCAGCAAGCGATTATTTCGGCAATTGTAAATACGGTAAAGTTCACCTATTTCCGGCAGGTCGGAACTAACCGCACCGACCATGCAGCGAGTACCAAACTCATCGCTAATAGCCAAGCCCGACCGGTCACCGACCAGCAAGCGTTTTAAAACCTCAGTCTTACTATTGCCGAGCGCGCATAACAAACCTAAATCATTCAGATATAAAGTCATAACTTATGGTTTTAATATGCAAGCGATAGTTGTATCGAAAATTAACCAATTCAACAACTTTAGGCCAAACCGGATCGGGGGATACATAATTAATTTCAACTTGTTTTTTACCATTAACCGTTAAATAGCGTTTATTATCGACCTCTTCAATGCGCCATCCGACCGGAAGTTTATTTTGCAGTATCGCAATCGGCCAATACACCAGTTGCAGGTCGATAATGATAAATTCCGGATTGACCGACTCCGCCAACAATGGACTTCTATCGGATACCACGGTGCTGCCGTCGTAAGTCAGATTGAACAGACTCAAGCCGGAATGACTAAGCCCGGCCATCGCGATATGCCGTGCGTCCAACTCCAGAACCGCCAGCAAAGATTCTTTTCTATCCGCCCACACCGCATCGATCTGCTGCACTATCCGCCTGGACGGGCCTAAAGGTTGGGCAATTGGCATCGATTCCGGTTTATCACTAACCTGCCCTGTCGGCATTAGTGCGCAGCCGGACAATATCCCGAGCATAAGAAAGCACAGTGAAAACTTATTCAGCCTATTTAACCAATGTATTGGCGCAGCACGAAACAATAAAAAACCCGTTGAAAACCTTATCGGCATAACTCAACCAAAGTATTTAACCTGGGACGGGAATTTTTGACATAGGGGTTATTTTCATCCCAGGCATAACCGGCCAATATAGAACTGATCATCGCCTTAACTTCAGGTTGCTGCCGCGGATGAAAGATGACGTCCTGAAAACGTCCGTCATACCAGGCATCGACAAACACCCGAAAGGTATTAATACCGCGCTGCAAAGGCACCGCGTAATCCTGCTGCCAATCCACAGCTTCATTATTAAACTGCCTGACCAAAAGCTCCGCAGCCAAAGCGGCTGATTTCATCGCAATAGTAACACCGGATGAAAATACCGGATCTAAAAACTCCCCTGCATTGCCTAATAACGCATAACCTTTGCCGTGCAAGCTTTTTACGTTCGCAGAATAACCAGTGATAGCGTTGACTTTCTCATCGAACACCGCGTTCTGCAGCAAACCGGACAAGCTGAGATCCTGTTTAATAATATCTTGCAAGGCTTGATCATTATTGTTCCAGCCCTGAAAAAACGCTGGTTCCGCAACCACGCCGACGCTGCTACGCCCATGACTAAAAGGAATCAGCCAATACCAAACATCTTTATACTCGGGATGCACAGTAATCCGAATTTTGTTTCTATCGAAGTGACTGTCATTGATTCGATCTTCAACATGCCCGAACAAGGCTTGCCTGACCGGGAAATCGGAAGGCGACTCCAAATCCAGCAACTTAGGCAAAATACGCCCGAAGCCGCTGGCATCCAACACAAAATCGGCGCTATAGGTCATTGCATCGCCTGATCGATTACATACTGTCAACTTAGGTCGATCGGTAGAAAAATCGGCTGCTATCACTTCCTTTTGCCACAATATTTTCACGCCCATGCCCACCGCTTCATCGGCAAGCAGCTTATCAAACCGTCCGCGTTGCACCTGAAACGTGGTACCTATGCCGGGAGTAAATTTGTCTTCAAAGGAAAACTCGGTTTGCCTGTCGCGACAAACGAATGAGGCGCCGTTTTTATACTGAAACCCGGCATTGACAACCGCATCCATCATCCCGGCCCGATTGATGACCTCCATGCATTGCGGCAACAGACTCTCGCCGATACTAAAACGCGGAAACAGCTGGCGCTCCAGAATGATCACATCAAAGCCCTGGTTTTGCAGCAATGCACCGGCAATACTCCCGGATGGTCCTGCTCCGATGATGATAATGCTGCCTTTTTTATTTTTATTATTGTTTATCATGTTGATTTTTATCCCCCCTAAAGCCAACCAATGGCGCGCATATCAACGCCGTTACAATACCCGCTGCTACCGTAAATCCGAAAGCGTGTACGATCTCTGTAGAACTTGTCGCCAACAAGCCGAACGCCAGCAAGGTGGTTAATGCCGACAGCATAACGCCCAAAGAAGTGCTGTCGCGCCTGTCGCCGGCAATAAAAAAGAATAAGCCGTAATCGACACCTATACCCAACACCAGCAACAATGCAAACAAGTTGAACAGACTGAACAACTGGCTAAACCAGCCTAACATGGCTAACGAAACCGCCAACGCAACAACCGGCACCGACATAATACTCGCGCCATTGCGCCAACCGAACTTGAACCCTAAACCGGCCAAAGCCAAACAAAAAGCAATCAGCAACAAACCGCTGGCCCGGATTCTATAACGCGCAAACAACGACGATAACTGCTCAACCTGATCCACCCAAATCACACCGGGCAAATTACGTACTGCCGCTAATGCGGAGACATCGCTAATACCGATTAAAGCAACCGTGCTTTGACAACGCCCCTCATCACACCCTAGCCATAACTGTTGCTTGCTTTCATCTGCATTCGCCAGCCACTCGGGCAACGTCAGCGTCTTGCGCTCTGCCTCGGCAAACTGTTTAAGCTCTGCTTTAACAGCTTCCCGGTCAAAACCGAGATCGGTCATGTAGCGCTCAAGCAAGCCTGAGTCGATCAGCTTATGCTTTAACAACAGATAATTTTGCTGCTGCGTGTTCCGATCAGGCCAATACTGACTCAATCCTTGATAATAACTTAGCGTTTTTTGCTGTTTTAACGCTTCCAAGCGCTTAATCAGCCTTTGTTCATTTTGAAACCAATCGGCTTGGTCATGTCCCGATACCAAAAAAAACTGGCTCTCGGGTGTCATCGGAAACAGCTGCCGGATTTTATCGGCGGTGTGCATCAGTTCAACCGGTGGCGACTGTAACAAACGGACATCATCCTGTGGCGTTAAACGCCAAAGACCGCCCAACACCAAAACGCCTGCCGCCAAACCCAGCCATCGGTTATGACTGAACAGCCAAACAGGCCAGTGCCGCTGCCAATATGCGGTTGCTTTAAGCAAGATTGGCCTATGCTTAGGATTAAATCCGGTCAGTAACAACGGAAACAATAAAACCACCGTCAACCAAGCGACGATCAGGCCGCTAGCCGAAAACACCGCGACTTGCTGCAAGCCGGGAAACGGCGAAAGCCCCAATCCGGCATAACTCAGCAACGTGGTTAACAAGCCCAAACTAATTCCGGGCATAATAAAACGCAATCCCTGCAGCGGAAACCAAGCCTTGGCATCAAAACTGTCGCAAAAAAAATGCAGCGCGTAATCAATGGCTACGCCCATTAAACTCGCGCCAAACACCAAAGTCAGTATGTGGATTTTGTCGAAGCACAAAATACTCAGCACCAAAGCGGCAATCAGGCCGCTTGCCAACGCCAGCATCGACAGTAACAACGGCCTCAAGCTACGGAAAGTCAGCAACAGCAAGACAATAATGCCAAGGCTTGAACCTGCGCCAACCGTGGATATTTCTTGTTTAGCCGACTGCGCGCCATGCGCGGTAAATAACGCCATGCCGGAAACCAGCAACTCGCCGCCAGTCGCTTTAACTTGCCCGGCGGCATTATTCACCAGCTGCAACAAGGTTTCCAGCTTATCCAACTGCAAACGTTCATCCTGCAAATCGGTCAACAGCAAGGCCCAAAACTGCTGCCGGTCAGCCAGCACCACGATGCCTTGTTCCAAATTCAGCTTGATCGGATGTTGCGCGTTGAAATAACGGCCAAATAATAACGACGGATCACGCTCAAGATTAGCCGCTTGCATCTGCCCAATCGGACTGTTGAGCATCTCCAGATTCTGCCTGATTAACTCCTCGGGACGAGTCGACAAGATGACTTGGGATTGCGCATCCAACAACTGATAACGGTATGGGAACAGTTGCTGATATTGCCGGATGTATTGTTGTTGGGGAAACTCCAACACCACCTTGCTAAACAGCTTGCTCTGTTCCAATTGCCGCTTAAGCTTTTGCGCTTGAGCGATGGCTTGCGTTGAACTCGCCGCTCCAGTCAACCAAATCACTTTCCGGTTGATCAGCTCATTATGTTGCCGAATGGCTTTGGCGACTTCCGGTTGCTGTTCATTGGCCGGTAATAATGCTAGAAAACCGGTTTCCAGCCAATCTTTAGTCAACGCTTGACTGCCGAGGATGCCGATTATTATCATCCCCAACAACCAAATCCCTGCGCTCAGCTTAGGGTGATAGACGTTCAAAATCGGCTTCTTGTTCAGCGGTTAATTGGGTCGGATGGATAATATTGTCGAAGCTGATCGTAGTAACATTGCCGCCGGTTTCACGTATTTCCAACCGGCGCAATTCGGTGTCGCCCGACAGCTGCATGGTGCTGATGATAAGTTTCAGCAACTCGTCCTTGGGAGTTAATGCCAACTGCCAGGAAGTTTTTTGATCGGTGCCAATGACGCTAAAGCCATCGCTTAGCGCCGATAAATCGCCGCCCAGCATGGCCTTAAAAACCTTGCCGAAAGCCACAGGCACCGCTTGCTCGCCCTGCCCGGTCAACAGCTTCGACTCATTGACCAGCAATAAGGAAACAACCGGGGTCAAGGTCTTCCAGATAACGCCCTTGCTTTGGTGGTAGGTAAACGAGCCCGTAGAGATTAGCGGTTTACGCAGAACTTTCAGGTGTTTTTGCTGGTGAAAGTCGCCTTGGGTGATGGGTGTTTTAACGAGTCGAGCGGTTATTTGACTTAACTCATCGTCAGCGTAACTTTGCCCTCGCAACAGAAAAAACAGTAATAACAATTTTAAGAAAGGCGTCAATATATAACGGCAGCTTAATCCAAGGCTGTTCTGAAACAAAGCGGGGTTAACCATACAAATCAACCGATAAATGCTGGAAATGCTTATCAATCGTCAACACTTTTATTTGATAATGTTGGGCAATAGCAGCGATTAGCGCATCAGTTAAAGGCAAGGTCACACCTTGTTTTCTAAGCTCTTGCAATAATATTCCGGCATTTTTCCAATCCGATTCCTGCGTAGGAAAAGACCTTACTGAATTTATCAAAAGATTAATTTGTTGCTGCTGTTTTTCAGTTTTAACGCCTTGCAGCAATTCGGCAATAACCACACCTGTTATCGCTGCTTGATTATTTTCTATTAAAGCAGCCACTTGATTTCCCAGTTCACCTTCCTGATAACGTAA
>JADHTX010000145.1 GCA_016784875.1 Methylobacter sp. | reverse complement strand
TGCACGATTTTTTAGGGCTTGCTCCAGGTCAATTGCAGTTTGCGCCTGTTTGCAGATCACCAAAGCTTTATCACCAAAGATAGTGTGTATGCCGCCAACCTGCTGAGAGTTGGTGTGGCGTTGCCCTGTCAACTGTTTAACCTTATCTATCAGCCATAAAAAGCGCGGGTCTTGTGGCCAGTCGTCGGTATTGGCCTGTCCTGTCAAGGCATAACCGTAACGCTCCCGCTCGGGAAAGCCTTGTACGGTTTGCCGGGAATTCCTAAATAAAACCCGTCCTGTGCCATGATGATCAAGCAACACATTCACCAGCGCATCGCGCGCCGCCGCCGATTTTTCGGAATCGTTCAGGTTTTTCAGCAAACCGTCAACATTGTCATCTTTCAGCAGTGCGATTAAATGTTGCTGCGCGTCTTCATCCAGCGCGGTATCTGCCAGCAACAATTTGGCCGCATTGGCCACCGGCTCAAATAAGCGTTCTTCCTCGACAAAAGCCGCAAAACTGTAAAATCGGTCAGGGTCAAGCAACCTTAATCGGGCAAAATGGCTTTCCTCACCTAATTGCTCCGGGGTCGCCGTCAATAAAATAAGACTTGGGGAAATAACCCCCAGTTGTTCGACAAACAAATAACCGGGGCTTGGAGCAACTTCGCTCCATTCCAGATGGTGTGCTTCGTCGACTATCACCATATCCCAACCGGCATCTATAGCCTGTTGTTGACGGCGCGGATAATTGGAAAAAAAGCCTTGGCTACATAAAATCAATTGTTCGGTTAAGAACGGATTATCGGCTGAGGCATCCTCTTCACCTACTTCGGCCAGCATGTCGTCTTCGCCATAAGTATCAACACAGCGCGCCTCATCAAAAATACTAAAACGCAGATTAAACCGTCGTAGCATCTCGACCAGCCATTGATGCAACAACGTTTCCGGCACGATAATCAACACCCGGTTGCTCAAGCCGTTGATCAATCGGTGGTGCAAAATCAAACCGGCTTCGATGGTTTTACCCAAACCCACTTCATCAGCCAGCATAATCCTTGGCGCAGATCGGTTAGCCGACTCATGCGCAATAAACAATTGATGAGGAATAAGCGAGGCTCGGCCGCCCAACAAACCTTTAACCGGCGACTGCTGATGCTGTTGCAACCTGCGCCAGGTTTCAAAGCGCAACAAAAACCAGGGGGAAGGATCGACTTGACCGAGAAACAAGCGATCCTGAGGCTTGTTAAATTGAATATGATGGTTCAGTTCCACCTCATCCAACTGAATTTCCTGTCCATCCTCGTCTACGCCTATATAGGTAATCAAGCCGTCCTGCTCGGTTAAGCCGGTAACGGTCATTTTATCTTCATCAATCGACTCGATAACATCGCCTACCGAAAACCGTACGCGCGTTAACGGCGCGTTATCTTGCGCATACATGCGCTTCTCGTCACAAGCCAGAAAAAGCACTGTGATTCGCTTGTGCGCCACATCAAGAATAAGTCCTAGACCAAGCTCTGACTCGGTATTACTAATCCAGCGTTGGCCGGGGATAAACTGTTCCATTTATTAAAATGCCATTGGGTAAATATTGATTCAAATTGGACGCTATTATAAGCGACACAACGGAATTATTCCGGCAAATAATTGTTACACAAAACAAGGGAGCGGGGATTTAAACATAACGCGGCTCATCGAACGATCAAATTCGTTAAGCGGCCATTAAGGTTAAAGCGAATACCATGCATCTAAAGTTTTTCACTGGTCAAGCCGTCTTGACCGACACTAAATCAAATTAACTATTTAAGGAAGATAACCATGAAAAAATCGCTTTTTTTTACTCTATTGGGTGCGTTTGCAATTATCTGTTCATCACCATCCTACGCATCAGGAGGTGAAGGTCACGGCAAAAAACACCACAAACAACATCATTCCGAACAAGCCAGATATTATCAAGAACAGCCTAGATATTCAGCCCCCCAAGATCCTCGCTCTCATCAAGGTTTAGCAGGCGGTGTTGTCGGAAGTGTTTTAGGCTACGAAATAGGCAATGGCGATCCAATTGCTACCGGATTGGGTGCTGCCGCCGGCTCTTATCTAGGCAACGGAGTCGCTGGAAAACGTTAATCTGGTTGAATACACAAGCTTAATTCTATTAACTCAACACCAAAAAAATAATTTAGGGGAAACATTCCATGAAAAAATTACTTTTATTAATTCAATTAACGGCTGTTGTAATCCTGTTTTCACCGCTGTCTTATGCTGATAGTGATTCAGGACATCGTGGTCACGGCTGGGGTCATCACAAACATCACAAACATCACCGCCACTACGATGACTATTATGTGCAGCCGCAAGTCCGTTACTATTACCCACAACCAGAGGTTCGTTATTATCAGCAACCACCGGTTCGTTATTACCAACAACCGCAGTATTCAAACGATTCACGCTCTCACCAAGGCTTAGCAGGTGGAGTAATAGGCAGTGTTTTCGGCTATGAACTGGGCAGCGGCGATCCTGTTGCTACCGGACTAGGAGCTGCCGCCGGTTCTTTTCTAGGCAACGAAGTTGGCGAAAGAAGAAGATGGTAACCCAAAATCCGACACATTTTACTCAATAGCTCGCCAACGCCAGTAATTCTAATTAAACATTAAAAGCAATGACTTAGATTAATCATTCGCGCGCACTGCATAATCAAGTAGTGAATTACGGACGAGCCGAGAAAGGCCGTCCGGCGCATTGCGTAATGAGCAAAGAAAAAAATCTATTTAAACCCGTCTAACCAGTGCCATCCTTGTTCCATTGTATTTATTGAGACTGAGCATACTGAGTTATAACCAACTAAAATTCTCGTTATCACTTGAGAAACCCAATGGACTGCCGATAAAACAAGTAAGAAAGCAGTTGCCGATTTATTGCCGTTTTCCGAATCAGAAATCCATAGAAATACGCTATTAATATGTAATTTAACGGTATATTTAAAACGGCATCATTTATGCTTGACATAAGTTGAATGTAATTCAACTATTTTCTAGGAGTACGGACATGACCACGCAAAATACAATAGATTCATCCTGGACGGTTTTTATCGAAATCTTAAGTGATGAATTCACCGCGAAAACCGGTTTTGGGGTATATGCCCATATCACGCCAACAGATGTCGATATGGCTTATCAACAATATCAACTACGCAATGCACCCATGCGACTATTCGTCCGTGAATATGTCAGGCACTATGCTTAAGCCAATACAAATCAAACAGCCAACCCTATTTGCGCTCTACAAATTTAGTCCAGCGCAAACGGTTGGCGTTGGTTACCACAGTCACAGAGGACATCGCCATAGCCGCACCGGCTATCATTGGGTTTAACAATACGCCGAATAGCGGATACAACAAACCGGCCGCAACCGGGATGCTGACGGTGTTATAGAAAAATGCACCGACCAGGTTTTGTTTGATATTGATGACCGTCGCCTTGGACAATTCAATGGCTTCAGGCACTTTCAGCAGGGAGCCTTGCAAAATAACTACGTCGGCACTTTCAATAGCAACATCGGTTCCGGTACCGATTGCAAATCCGACATCAGCTTGAGCCAATGCAGGCGCATCATTAATACCGTCGCCAACCATGCCGACAACTTCACCCGCTTGTTGCAGCTCTTTAACTACCTCGGCTTTATCCTGAGGCAATACCTGCGCCCTCACTTCGGAAATACCAGCCTGTTTGGCTATGGCATGAGCAGTTATTTGATTATCCCCAGTCACCATGATGATGCGCACTCCCTGATCTTTCAAAAGTTGCACCGCGTGTGCAGAATCATTTTTAATCGGATCGGAAACCGCGATAATGCCAGTAATTTTATTTCCCAAGGCAAGCAGCATCGGCGTTTGACCAAGAGCCGACAATTTTTCCAGCCGGTTGTTATAACGAATAAAACTAACGCCTTGCTGATCCATCAATGCCTTATTGCCGAACAACACGCGCCGCTCATTAATCATCGCCATCACTCCGTGACCGGCAACGGCCTCAAATTGCTTAACTTTTTCCAGCGTTAACCGCTTTGCTTCTGCTGCTGCCAAAATAGCCGCAGCCAATGGATGTTCCGAACCGGATTCAATGCTCGCCGCCAATTGCAACACTTGATCTTCGCTAATGTCGCCGATGGTTTCAATCGTCGAAACAGTCGGTTTACCTTCGGTGACCGTACCGGTTTTATCGAGTATTAAACAGCTCAGTTTACCCGCCGTTTGTAAGGCTTCGCCCTTACGAATCAAAATACCCGACTGAGCCGCTCTACCGACCGCAACCATCACCGAAATTGGCGTCGCCAATCCCAAGGCACAGGGACAGGCAATAACCAAAACGGTCATTGAGGTAACAAAAGCATAACCCAATGAAGGTTCAGGCCCAAAAGCGTACCAGATCATAAAAGTCAGCACTGAAAATGCGACCACAGCGGGTACAAAAATACTGGAAATTTTATCCGCCAACCGAGCAATTTCAGGTTTGCTGCTTTGCGCTTGCCGAACGCTGCTAATGATCTGAGCTAATGCAGTATCGCGACCGATGCGAGTTGCGGTAAATAAAAAACTGCCGCTCTGATTCATCGTTCCGGCAACCACTTGGGCTCCGACAACCTTTTCTACCGGCAACGATTCGCCGGTCAACATCGACTCATCGACTGTAGAATGGCCTTCCAGTAACACACCGTCAACTGCAATTTTCTCGCCAGGTCTAACTCTTAAAGTTTCACCCAAGCCCACTTGCTCGATAGCAATATCGACTTCCTCGCCATTCCTGATCACACGAGCGGTACGCGGCTGCAAGCCGATTAATTGGCGAATGGCGCTGGAAGTTTTGCCTCGAGCCAGAGTTTCCAAGCCGGAACCCAAATTAATAAAAGCCAAAATCATCACAGCGGCTTCAAAATAAGCATGTTTCGCCAAGGACGGCAAGGTATCGTAATAATCGAGCACAATGCAAGAATACAGCCACGCCGAACCGGTACCTAGCGCAATCAAAGTATCCATATTAGCTTGCCCAAGCATTAACGCCTTGTACGCACCGCTGTAAAAATGCCAACCTGAAAATATCATAACGCTTAACGTTATAAGGGCGAGCTCCGGCCAAACCCATAAACCGGTTGCTGAGCCGATTTCCGGTAACCCGTCGAAATAATCGGCGACCATCAGTGACACCCCAAAGATTGCGGCTACCGATGCCTTTTTCATCAACTGACGATAGCGTTGCAACTCTTGTTGTTCCTGCTCGGCAGGATCTTCAAAACCTTCCATCACCGCTGCATCGTAACCGGCTTTTTTCACCGCCTGTATTAAAAATGCAGGGTCAGCATGACCTTTAACTACGGCGGAGTGATCGGCAAAATTGACACTGACTTCAGTCACACCATCAACTGCCGCCAATGCGCCTTCAACGGCACTGACGCAACCGGCACAACTCATACCTAAAATGGATAAGCGCAAATCCTCGGGAATATTGCTATTCATTATGATGTCTCTACGGTAAAACCAGCATCAATGATAGCGTCGGTAATAACATCCAAGTTAGTTTTTTCAGCATCAAAATCGACATTGACTACCTTCTCTTTACTTGATGCATTAACAGACAACACACCATCAATGGCTTTTAGTTTAGTCGTCACATTGGTTTCACAACCGCCACATTTCATGCCGATAACAGTTAACGATACAGATTCAGTCATTTTTATCTCCTCTTGTGGTAAAAGCCTACTATATACAACGCTTCAACAGTAAGTTTATATATCATACTCGACTGCAAGCTGATAATCATGGTATAAAATCAGCTTGACATGTAGGTTTACGCTTATGCTGGCCTCGCACTTAGAAAAATCTAAATTTAACACCTTAAGCAATTAAAATGGCAGATATTATAATCGGGCGACAGCAGATTTTTGACCAGAAGCTGAATATCTTCGCCTATGAACTTCTGTTCAGAGGCAGCGATTTCGACCTAAATCATAAAGACGGCGCAACGCAAGCAACCAATCAGGTCATTACCGATACTATTCTAGAGCTTGGTCTCAATACCATCGTCGGGCCTCATAAAGCTTTCATTAATTTTACGACACAAAATATCCTGGACAAAACACCTTTACATCTTCCTAAAGATCGGATTGTTGTTGAAGTTCTGGAAAGTGTTGAAATTGATTCAAGAATCGTCGCCAATTTAAAAGAAATGTCAGATCGTGGTTACATCATAGCCTTGGATGATTTTGTCTTTTCTGATGCATGGACGCCATTGGTGGAATTTGCCGACATCATCAAGCTGGATATTATGGAAATGGGCGAGTCTAAAACACGTGAATTGATCACTCGCCTCAAGCCCTACAAAGTGCAACTGCTCGCAGAAAAAGTAGAGACCTACTCGGAATATCAATACCTTCTCGAATTAGGCTGCGATTATTTCCAGGGTTTCTTTTTCAACAAACCCAATGTAGTTTCAGGCAAACGCGTGAGTGTCAATCAATCGGCAGCTATTCAATTGTTAAACACCGTTAACAACCCGGATGTTGAATTTGACGACCTGACCAAAATCATATCTCTTGATGTCGGACTCAGTTATAAACTGCTGCACTATATCAACTCAGCCTTTTTCGCTCTGCCTAATAAAGTCTCATCCATTAATCATGCCATTTCCTATCTAGGCCTAAAAGAAATAAAACGCTGGATAAACATATTGACACTGGCATCCTTATCCAACAAGCCTGAAGCCATCATGCAAAACGCATTGATACGCGGCAAAATGTGCGAAGAACTGGCTGGTCTAAGCGGCAATATATCAGACAATTTTTTCCTAATCGGCATCTTATCCAATCTGGATAGTTTACTGGACATGCCCTTGGATGAAGCGCTCAATCAATTACCATTGGCCGATGATATTGTTTCTGCGATATTGAACAAAGAAGGATTAGGCGGCGAAGCGCTTAAATGTGTTATCAATTATGAGCATTGGGATATTTCATCGATATCATTCAAGGACATTGACCAATCCATTATTGGCGATGCATACATTAAAAGTATAAACTGGGCAAAAGACGTTATGGGCAATATAAAATAACCATGTCATTAAATACCATCACCAACCAAACCATTGCACTTGCCGGAATTTCCCAGGCTGCCGCACTGGTTCAACAACTGGCAACTACGGGCACCGCCGACTCGACGGCTCTTGAAGCCAGCATAAGCAGCCTTTTTGTCAGTGATGAACAGGGGGCAGAAAATGTCTACGGCGGATTAGCAGGCCTTAATCTGGGAATTTTACAACTTAACGATCAAATGAGCGGGATAAGAATTGCCAATCCCGAGCAAGCACGCTATGCCGCCTCACTGGTTTTTTTGGAGAATCAGCTGACAAAGCAACCGGCAATGCTTAAAACCATTTTCACCGGAATTGAGCGCGCCCAGTCACAATCGGAACATTTCGGCCTACTACATGAAAATGTACTGGCAAATCTCGGCGACATTTATCACACCACCATCAGCACCCTGCAACCAAGAATCATGGTCAATGGTGAGCAAGAATATTTATCTAAACCCGACGTTGTTAATAAAATACGCGCTTGTCTGCTGGCTGGAATACGATCAGCCATTCTTTGGAAACGATGCGGCGGCACCCGCTGGAAATTTCTGTTTTACCGCAAGAAAATTCAGGCTGAATTACAAATTCTTCTGCAACGACTTTAGCCTCCGGCATGAATACCCTGATTGAAGCCGAACATTTAACCCGTTATTACGGCAAACATTGTGCCGTTAACGATGTCAGCTTTACCTTAGCCAAAGGCGAAGTCCTCGGTTTTTTAGGCGCCAATGGCGCGGGTAAAACCACCACGATGCAAATGCTGTGCGGCAATCTAGCTCCCAGCGCAGGGCAAATTAAGATCAACGGTTTCGATCTTCTGGATAAGCCCAAAGCGGCCAAACTGAATCTGGGCTATTTACCCGACACTCCGCCGCTGTATAAAGAACTAACCGTACAAGAATTCCTGCTTTATTGCGCCAGACTGCACGGCGTCGTAAAAAATTCCATTACCGGCAGTATTAACCGAACCAAAGAACGTTGTGGATTATCCGATGTTGCCGACCGATTAATCGCCAATCTGTCCAAAGGCTTCCAACAGCGAGTCGGCATTGCTCAGGCTATCTTACACAATCCTGAAGTTATCGTCTTGGATGAACCGACTGTCGGCCTTGACCCCATTCAAATCCGTGAAATCCGTTCCTTAATCCGGGAACTGGGACAGGAT
>JADHTX010000144.1 GCA_016784875.1 Methylobacter sp. | reverse complement strand
GTCTATTAAGTTTCTTTTTAGAGAATTCCATTTTGCTTTCAGCCATTCGAGCGGGGCCTAGTTGTTGGGATTTAAATTTAGCCAACTCCGCAGATGCACGTTCAGCACCCGACTCTAATGTTGCCAGGGTTTGCATTTTTTTTACCCAGTCACCACGCTTAACATCAACATGATCTATCCTACCCGTAACCGAGCTACCTACCTCAACCATTTGTGTCGGCTCAATCAAGCAGTCAAATTCAGCCGCCATGCATGTAGATCGCATAAAAACAGCAACCAATAAGAAGCCAAATCGAATAGATATTTTCAGTAACATGTGACAAAAACCATAACTAATCCAGATAAAACACGCCCAAAAATATTTTTAGTAAACGTTGGAAATTGAGCACCAGACACAACTAAACTTATGATATAAAATGAAATATTAATCTTTTACATAATCAAAGATAAAAAGACGTAAGTTAAAGAATCAATAATTTAGAAACTCCATTTTCTCCATTCATCTTTTCCTTGTGTTTTACTTTTACAAGACGAAAATTGGCCCCAAGATACTAGACTTTCAGCTATGCTGCAAATATTTAAAACGGGAACAAACTCTAACGTATATATTACTTCATGTGACCTTTAACTCTTTAATCCAAATAATGAACTAACCTTACGCAATAGTTATTCAATCTTCTCCATGAAGAAGCTTTATTTTTCTGCGTTAAGAAAAACACGATACGACTAACGAGCAAAACCGTGCATAAATCCATTCGAGTCAAATTATTTCTAACTTTTCTTTTGACCACACTACTAGTGGTGGCTGGAATGTATTTGTTTATGCGCTGGTCCTTGGATCGGGGCTTTAATGAGCTTATTGAGACGCGACAACGCGAACGGGTCTCTAACTTGGTTGAGAGACTGACCGACTATTATGCCGATACCGGCGGCTGGGAATCGCTGGCAGGCAATAAGCAACAATGGATTCAATTACTACTGCAATCCGATAACCGTCGTCATAAGCATTCTTTACCCTGGATGAAAAAAGCGTTGGCTGAACCTCTAAATAGATGGCCGCCCTCCGTTGAATCCGAAGCCCTTAGCAAACGGCGCTTCAAACCTCTGGAAATGCGGGCGATGTTATTAGACGCTGATAAATCGATTATTTTCTGTCAACAGGAAGCACTGTCGCAATTAACGCTGCAAGCTATTCAGCATGAAAATCAAGTCGTCGGTTTTCTCGGGCTGTTGCCGGGAAAACCTGACAATCAACTCGTCGAACTCCGGTTTATGGAAAAACAAACTGAAGCGTTCGCCTGGATTGCACTGTTAATGATTACGCTTTCCGCCGTTCTTGCATTTTTGCTGGCTTATATTCTGGGTCGACCGATCAAACGCATTGCTTCCGCAGCCAAGGCTCTGGCTGTCGGCCATTATAATATCCGCCTGCCAGTCGAATCGGGCGATGAGCTCGGACAGCTAGCGCGTGACTTTAATGAAATGGCTGCCGCCCTGAAACAGTCGGAACAGGCCAGACGGCGCTGGGTTGCCGATATTTCACATGAATTGCGTACGCCGTTGTCGGTATTGCGCGGGGAGCTGGAAGCATTACAGGACGGCATCCGTCCAATGAACCGAGCAGCAATCGATTCTTTATTCGGCGATGTTATGCGCCTAAACCGACTAACCGAGGATCTTTATCAATTAGCCTTGTCCGATCAAGGCGCATTGACTTACCGAAAATCGCTTATCGATCCTGTTGCCGTTTTAAAAGGGGATTTGGCGGCGCTCAAGCCTGAATTCGACACTAAACAACTGAGCATTCAACTGATCGATAATACCCAAGGCACTGTCGGTCTTTATGCCGATCCAGACCGTTTGTCGCAACTGTTCCGCAATGTGCTGAAAAATAGCGCTAACTATACCGACATCGGCGGTCGCCTGGAAATCGCTATTTCAAAACAGGCAAATACCCTGTTCATCGATATGGCCGATAGCGCACCGGGAGTATCCGAGGAGGAGAGGAAGAATTTATTCGACCGGTTTTACCGGGTCGAAAGCTCGCGCAGCAGAAATCACGGGGGCGCAGGACTCGGTCTAGCCATTTGCCGAAACATTGTGACCGCGCATAATGGCACTATCCATGCTCAGGCTTCACCCTTGGGCGGACTCGCCATACATATTGAATTACCGATGCAATCATGACTACGAACGACGCAAGCCTTATTTTAATTGTTGAAGATGAACAAAAGCTCGCCCAACTGGCAATCGATTATCTACAAAATGCCGGTTTTTCCACCCATACGCTTGGCGAGGGTGAGACGGTTATACCCTGGGTCAAGCAGCAGCATCCCCATCTTATTTTATTGGACTTAATGCTGCCGGGACGGGATGGTCTGACGATTTGCCGAGAAATACGCAGCTTTAGCAATGTCCCCATTATTATGGTTACCGCGCGCATTGAAGAAATCGATCGTTTACTGGGCCTGGAAATGGGCGCCGACGATTATATTTGCAAACCCTACAGCCCTCGCGAGATGGTGGCTCGGGTCAAGGCGGTACTGCGCCGATTACAGCCACAGGCGGACGATATATATCAGGTTCAATCCTTAACCCTGGATGCCGACAGTTTCAGGGTTTTTGCCGAAGGCCGTGAAACCGAATTGACCTCAGTGGAGTTCCAGCTGTTGCAGGCCTTATACCGGCAACCTGGACGTATTTTTTCACGGTCTAAATTAATGGATCAGATTTATCAGGATCAGCGTGTTGTTTCTGACCGCACTATCGATAGTCACATCAAAAAACTGAGAAAAAAGTTGGCCGAACTATTACCCGGTCAAGAACTGATTCATTCGGTATATGGCGCCGGTTATCGCTATGATCCGCAGCAAGATAGTGATGCGGATAGTGATGCGTAGAGGCGGTGAATACTGATATATTGTTTAAGACCGTAAATAGCATGGCGGATTCAACTCCTAAGCGCAATAGATAACTTGCACACTATTTCCTTAATTGCTCCAAATTGTTTGCGCTTTTCGTGGTTAAAGTAGATAGCGAAAACGGAGAACTACCGTTTGATCATCCTTAATCAATCGAGAGAATTAACATGAACAAAAAAATCATAACCATCGCACTGGCCTTAGCCCTTCCCTTATCTGTAGCCGCATTTCCAGGCAGCAATGACAGCGGAAACCATTCCGATAATCGCAGAGCCAATAAAGTGGAACATTTGGCCAAACAGCTGGATTTAAACGCTGAACAAAAAAGCAAACTGGAAGCGATCTTCAAGGAACAGCACGAAAAACGTGAAGCGTTACGTCAGGAAGCCCGTTTGCGTATGCAGGAAGTTTTAAGTTCAGAGCAAATGACCAAGTTGGATAACTTGAAAAAAAACCATCAGGAAAAATGGCAAAAACGCCATGAAGAAAGAAAAAGCAAAGAACAAAGCGAAACTCAAAATTAAACTCGCTTCTGTTGAAAGCCGGTTTTGTTGTCCATGGACGGACTCCTCTCCCTAACAAGTCTCTTTTAAGGTAGATTACTATGAACAATTTAAGTCATAAAACCATGTTCTTTGTTGCTCTGCTGCTGTTATTCGGTCAACAAAGCGCCATTGCCGATAGCCGCCCTTCGCATCGGGACGATCAGGCCAAACGAGTAAAAAATGCGCACTCTCAGCGTAACGCTCAGTTTGAGTATCGTTTCGACAACCGCCGCGACCTATCGCCACCCACTTATCAGCACTATTACAAACCCAGTCACCGCGTCAATCCATTGCCTCACGGCTATAGCCGAATTTTTGTTAATGCCGCCGAATATTTCTTTTATGACGGTTTCTTTTATCGGCCATACCGCAACGGCTATGTCATCGTTGAAGCACCGCTTGGTGCAATAGTCGCCACCTTGCCTAGGCTGCATCATATCTTCCGTTGGCATGGCGAACCCTATTATGTCATTGACAATACCTTTTACCGCAAACACCCCAGAGGCTATATTGTTGTACCGAATCCGGGCTACGACTACAGGCGCTGATTTTAGGCAATCGCGCACCGACGTTATTTGTTGACGTGATCAGCTACTCGCGGAAACGATTTATCGTGTTGGCTGAGAGCCATCGAAAGTTACCGGATTATTGGGTATATGATCAAATAACCCCCAAGTCCGATCATTAACAGACCGCTGATTAATTTAAGCCAACGTCCTTCTTTTTCCTGAAGCCGTCGCTGGCTAAGAGTGATTATGCCTATAGCCAATACAATAATGTCATCGAGCATATAGGCTATATTGTAAAGTATTAAGTAACCGTAATAGCTCAAGCTACTGAGGTGTTGCAGGGTCAAAATCCGGGTGTAAATCGCAGGAAAGCCCGAGGTACACATAAACTCAACAATCTGCACTAAAATGGCGAGTATCACTGTTCCCAGCAACGCACCGGTAAGATTTTTCGCCTGAAGAATATCTCGAATACGCGCATAAATACCTGGCTTGGCAGCATATGGAATCGACAACGATACGCCACGACCATAAAACCGAAAATCCTTGAGATTAATCATTCCGGCTAGCAATGCAATCGCTGCAATACTGATTTCCGAGATACGGGATAAACCGATGAACATGAAAAAATTGAGCCAAGCCGCCATGAAAACAAAATAAGCAAAACCTTCCACAACAATGAAAGTACCGGCGATTGCGAACATCCGCAGCCGATTCTTCATAGAGGCGAGTAACGAGATTATGAGTATCAACACCCACATAGAGCAAGGATTAAAACCGTCCAGCAACCCCATTGCCAATGTGAACAGGGGTAAACCAACTTCATCCAGAGACAGCCTTCGGCTAAAGAAATCGATAAAAAAAGGTTGTACTGCCTGAGTAGAATCGTCCGTAGCGGCTTCGCAAGACAACGATTGTTCCGCTTCGCAACTCCCCGAAGTATCCTGGTTTTGAGAGGGTTGCGCTTGGGCCAAAGCATTGCGAATGAGTTGCCCGGTTGTTGTCTCATCAGAATAACCAACAATTAATTGTTCACCCACTTTAAAAGCAGGCACTCTCACTGCGCCAATACCATGATTTTTAGCGTAAAGTTGTAATTGCTTCAATGATGCAGGTTCCTGTGACACATCATGAATGACGATCTTCAGCGTCGGCTGCTCCCGTTTAAGTTCCTGTAAAAACAACTCCGCTTTGGCGCAGTGTGAGCAGCCGTTACGAACGAAAACGTCAATATCGGCTACTTGAACATCAGCCTGAGCGCTTTTCTCTGATATGACAATACCATCTTCGGCGAAGGCCATCGAATCCAAAGCAAAAGTAGAAAACCCCATGAAACCGGCAATAAAAAGCCTGACTATCATTTTCAATGAATACTCCTTCGGGCAATTCCCATTTATATTTTATTATAAGAAATTATTAGCAATAACCGGGCAACGGACTAAACAAATAGATATAGTGCCTATCAGCATTATTCAGCCTAAGAGGTTCCATTGACACAACGTACTCAATCAATAACTATTCATGGTATGCACTGTACCGGCTGTGAGACGGTCATCGAAAACGCCATCATGCAACTGCCGGGGATCAATGAAGTTAACGCTAATTTTACCCGAGATAACGTTATCATTCGTTATGATGATAGCTTAATTTCAATTGAAGAAATTTGCGCATGTATCGAAAATTTGGGTTATCAGGCCGACCTGGAAGCAGCCTCTCATTCACAAAACTCCAGCCTAAACGCTGCAAGCAAAAGCCCGGATCATTTTGACTTGCGCATTGCATTAAGAAAATCTATCGCAGTAATCATTGCCTTAATAGGGATTGTTTTTATCCTTTGGCTGGATAACTGGATAATGGATTATACCGACCTACCTAAGCTGGATAGAAACATTAGTTATGGCTTACTAATCTTAATCGGTTTTCTGACCAGTTTTCACTGTGTCGGTATGTGCGGCCCTCTCATTCTTAGCTATACGGCAAAATCTGCGACGGCCGAACACAAATCTTATAGTTCGCACTTTCTTTACGGTTTCGGCAAGACGCTCTCCTATACCTGTATTGGCGCTTTGTTTGGCGCATTCGGCTCGGTCATCGCTTTTACGCCTTATACGCAAGGAGCGGTAGGTATTGCTGCCGGTATTTTTCTGATTTTATTCAGTTTACACATGTTGGAGTTGTTTCCGGCATTGAACCATTTCCAGATCAAAGTTCCGTCGATTGTGATACGTTTAATCGGTAAGGAATATCGAAAACACAGTAATCCATTCATCATTGGCCTCATGAATGGGTTAATGGTAATTTGCGGACCATTGCAAGCCATGTATGTCATGGCTGCCGGTACAGGCAACTGGATTGACGGCGCTGCCACTCTGTTCTTTTTCGGCATTGGCACGTTACCTTTATTGTTTAGCTTCGGCTTTCTTACCAGTCTGCTTTCGACAAACCTGACGCCAAAATTACTGAAGGCTTCTGGCGTTATTGTCATGATTCTGGGAGCGATCATGCTGAATCGGGGACTTGCGGCAACCGGCACCGGCGTAGACTTCAATACCCTGATTGCACGGCTGTCTCAAAAACTATCGCCAACGGCGGCGGAAATTCCGGCAAATGACATGGAGCAAACTATCAACATGGATGTATTGAAAAGCAGTTTCTCTCCCAACCAATTTACCCTGCGCAAAGGCATCCCTGTAAAGTGGGTAATTAACGGCAAGGAACTGAATACGTGTAATAACACTATCGTGATCCCTCAATATAAATTAAAAATCGAGCTTAAAGAAGGGCTACAAACCATCGAATTTACGCCACCGGAAGCCGGCGTAGTTCCCTGGAGTTGCTGGATGGGCATGATAACCGGAACATTCATCGTTGTAGACAACAAGCCTTTTCCGAAACAAAGCAGCACGACTGAAACGAAACCCACCGAACCTGAATTACCGGACACAAAAATCTATCAGCCTTTGCTTCAACAAATAAAGCATCTATGGCAGCGCATTACGTCTTTTTACCAAGACCATTAGTCAGCCATACAAACAACATTATCCTATAATCATAGCTGCAACCAAGCGTTTAAATACTAATGATCTAACTGGAAACTATCCTTTACATTGTCAATTCCCTATACCCGTTTAAAGCCGCACGCCTAAACGATAATTCCTAAATTTCTGCTAAACTCTGTTGGCAGTTATGCGGATCAGTTTAACGACGTGTTGAGCGTCTTGCGTTACCTGTACTTGATGATTTTCGGAAAAGTCGAGTTCATAAATTGCGTTTGCACACTAACAATATTTTAAAATTCTAAGGAGCAAGCTTATGGCAGATTTTAAATCGTACCCCGTTTGGGATGCAGGTACCCGATGGTTTCATTGGATTAATGTATTATGTGTTCTTGCACTTATGGGCGTCGGTCTGGTTATCCTAAATGCAAGCAGTCTTGACGTCTCAAAAGCGGGAAAGATAACACTCAAAACAATCCATGCGTGGATCGGTTACGTGTTTGCCATTAATCTAATTTGGCGGTTTATTTGGGCTTTTTTAGGTAATCGTTACGCAAAGTTGAAGTCGGTACTTCCGGGCGGCAAGGGGTACTTTCAAGCATTGCGCAACTATGTCGCCGCTTTTTTCTCCGACAGCCCGGAGCAATATATCGGACATAATCCGTTGGGACGACTGGGAGTCGCGGTGCTGCTGCTTCTGGTCGCCATTCAGGCCGTCACAGGGTTGGTGTTAGCAGGCACCGATTTATTTCTTCCGCCTTTCGGGCATTGGATAGCACAGTGGGTAGCCGCATCAGGTATCGAGCCGGATACCTTAGCCCCCTATGCACAGGCTATGTATGATGAAACGGCTTACCAGAGTATGCGTGCTTTTCGAAAGCCTTTTGCCGTAACGCATTTATATAGCTTTTATTTTTTAGCTGCGGCCATTGTCTTGCACGTTGCAGCGGTCGTCATTACGGATATACGCGAAGGAGGTAGTATTATTTCTGCAATGTTCACCGGGCGCAAGACACTGACCGGACATCCCATAGATGAAGAAGGCTGCGACCATGAATAAGATTTTCTGCATCAAAAACGCCTAATAACAGCATTAACGGATGCGCTTCGAGCATCCGCTAATGCTGTTATCCCGAAGATGCATTTATACTTCGCACGGTTACGGCTGAGGAAATGATAGCGAGTTGATTTTTGTCGATAGCAAGGCGCTGAAACAGGCGCATAGCAAGCTATGAAACTGTTTCAGCAACGCGGCTATCGGCATAAAATCAGCCGCTAGGAATCCGCAACCGTGGCCGGGCGAAG
>JADHTX010000143.1 GCA_016784875.1 Methylobacter sp. | reverse complement strand
CGGCCACGGTTGCGGATTCCTAGCGGCTGATTTTATGCCGATAGCAGCGTTGCTAAAACAGTTTCATAGCTTGCTATGCGCCTGTTTTAGCGCCTTGCTATCGACAAAAATCAACTCGCTATCATTTCCTCAACCGTAACCGTGCGAAGTATAGTGATAATAAAACAGAGAAATATATTTTAAACAGCCACATCCTATTGATTTCAAGCCTGGTAATTACTACATTTATCGATCCGAAATCAGAGCTAAGTAATTGAAAGTAAATTTATTGTGCATTTAACGGTAGTAGTATTAGAGTCAGATTGGAATGGCATATTTTGCCAACCTTAGGCTTTTCACCATGACAGAGGCTCACAGAATGACCTGTCAATCCCGATGAGAAAATTCTCGACTGGAGCGCCGAGCGCGGGAAAACCGAACGCACGGCTCAGAGCTAGCGTGACAGTCTACTGAACAGTTACAGGGCAGAACACGAAGGGGCAACCTGTGTCTCGGAATGGCGAAGGCCTTATCTAAACGGGAATTACTCGATGAAGGCGATTGCCAATGAATTCGGCATCCACTGCATAACCGTCAACCGTGCAGTCAAAGAATTTGACTCAAAAAAATCTCGTTAAAGTGCCTTTGCACAAGTCCTGCCTCTCTTAACTTCAGTAGTACAAAGCCTTTTCCTAGCCAGAGAAGAAGCGTATATTCTGACCGCTAGCTCATTCAAAAAAGGTAAAAACGATGACTGATTGTTTATTTTGCAAAATGGTTGCCGGTGACATCAAGCCGGATGTGGTTTTTGAGGATGAAAACATCCTGGCTTTCAGGGATATTAATCCCCAAGCGCCGGTACATATCCTGATTATTCCCAAACGTCACGTTGCAACGGTAAATGACCTGGACGATACGCTGTTGGCAGGACAAATATTACAGACGGCAGCCAAGTTGGCTAAGCAGGAAAACATTGCTGAGGCGGGTTACAGAACCGTGTTTAACTGCAACAAGAGAGGCGGACAGGATGTTTATCACCTGCATTTGCATCTGCTGGGCGGTCGGCAAATGATTTGGCCGCCGGGTTAAGCGAACGATGTCGGCTCATCAGGCAATGTCTCATCATTCTTCGGAGCCCCCTTTTAATTGATCTTTTTCCACCTTGTCCGTCACCGTCCAGAGCTCGCCTTTATCATTTAGGTACAGGCGTTTCATCTCTTCCGAAGTGAAGGGCCGCGAACCGATTCGCCCCATCACTGCATTCTGACCCCCGGTTTCATCCACCGCACGATCTCGATCCAAGCCCTTGGACAATGACAAAGCCGGACTATCGGAAGGATGCGTCGCGATCAGTTCCGGCCCCGGCCCCGGCCCCGGCTCCGGCTCCGGGCTGAAGCCGTAGAATCCCGGCTGCGAATCGGGATTACACAGAAAATTGCCACCAATAAGATTTATTAAATTGCTTTAGTCTCCGTAGAGACTTACCATTAAAACAGGTTCGAATTGAGTTAATGACTCACTTCATTACATTTATCAGGAGGAACAACACATGAAAATATCGTCCGCAATAGCATTATTTGTTTCGTCAGTTGGCTGCGTCTCTGCAGCTGAAATAATTGTCCCTATGAATACGGTCAATACTGAGGGGGCGGTAAAGTCAATCGGCAGTGTTACCCTATCCGAATCACCCTATGGCTTGATTATTTCGCCCTCGCTTGAGGGACTTGAGCCAGGCACCCATGGCTTTCATGTTCATGAAAATCCAAGTTGCGAGCCGAAGGATAAAGATGGCAAGCCGGTACCCGCTTTGGCGGCAGGCGGTCATTACGACCCGAAGGCCAGCAAGCACCACGGAACACCTTGGGGAGACGGACATTTAGGCGACCTTCCCGCACTGGTTGTCGGTCAGGACGGTAAAGCCAATTACGCTGTTTTAGCGCCAAAGCTGAAAATAAGCGACATTAAATCGCGAGCGCTTATCATCCATGCCGGCGGCGATAACTATTCCGACGATCCAAAACCTCTCGGCGGCGGCGGACCGCGCATTGCATGCGGTGTAATCAAGGATTAGCGTTGAGATGATTCAAAAGTAACCGCACAAAAAAAGCCCGACAGGTTTTACCTTGCGGGCTTTTTTGCTTTAAGCGGTAATGCGTTATTTCATCATTTCTTTTTTAAACATCGTATCCAATGAATGACTGGTTTCCTGATTGTACTGCTTTGAGTTGTCAATGGGTTCTGGTCTGGGCGCTGCTACCGCCGGTACGGCAACTACCGGCTCTACGACTGGCGCTTGAACAGCGGGAGACTTGCTTTGATCTAACCGAAATACTGGCCCGTAAGTGGTGTCATCATCAAAACCGTCCCAGATATACGCTGACTGGGCGATAGGCTTAGTAGGAATGGGGAAGGTAATTATATCAGTAACCCCAACGGCTACTCGGCCGATAGTATTTATCACACCTTTTAAAAGTCCGCCGGTTATACCGTAAATAATATTACTGTCATTCGTCGTATTAATAATATTTTTAGGAATTTCCAGTGTACTTGTGGTTATATTGGCAAAACCATTCAGTGCCTTATTACCGACCTTGCTGCCGTAATTTGAGGATTCCGGTTGATCATCCGCCATCGTTACCGGCGTGTATGTCGTAAACAGACCGACAAATAAAAGAGAAACAAAAAAACGACTGAATTTATGCATATCAAATCCTGTTGGTAAGTTTAAATATTTGGAATCAGTATAGCAGAGCTAAGATTATTTACTGATCCGCGCCTTGGCAAAGGCGCTAGCCATCGAACCTTGCACCGCCACCTGTTGTTTGGGTTTATGTGCCGCCTGCTTTTGATTATTGCGTTCGGGTCTGGCTTCACTCGCTTCCGGATTGGTTTTCATCGATAAGGAAATACGTTTGCGCTGGGCATCGACCTCCATCACTTGCACCTTAACCATATCGCCGGTCTTGACCGCTTCTCTGGGATCTTTGACAAAGGTATCCGATAAATGCGAGATATGCACCAAGCCGTCCTGGTGTACGCCGATGTCGACAAACGCGCCGAAGTTGGCGACATTGGTAACCACGCCATCCAACCTCATGCCCACTTCAAGATCGGTGATTTTCTCGATACCGGCCTTGAACTCGACGCTTTTAAATTCCGGCCTTGGATCTCGGCCGGGTTTTTCCAGTTCCAGCAAAATGTCGGTCACGGTCGGTAAACCGAAGTTTTCGTTGGTGTAATTTGCCGGATTCAGGCTGCGTAAGAACTGGCTCTGGCCGATCAAATCGCGAATCGATTTCCCGGTATCGGCGATAATCGCCTTAACAACAGGATAAGCTTCAGGATGCACCGAAGACGCATCCAGCGGATTGTCGCCGTTCATAACCCGCAGAAATCCCGCCGCCTGTTCGTAAGCCTTGTCGCCTAAACGCGGTACTTTTTTCAATTGCTTGCGGTTAGCAAACGGGCCGTTTTCATTGCGGAATGCGACGATATTCTCACTGATGCTGGCCGACAGCCCTGATACCTGTTTGAGCAGCGATACCGATGCGGTATTCACATCAACACCGACCGCATTCACGCAATCCTCAACTACAGTATCTAGTCCCTTGGCTAATTGCACCTGATTGATGTCGTGCTGATACTGGCCCACGCCGATAGACTTGGGATCGATTTTAACCAGCTCGGCCAGCGGGTCTTGCAAGCGTCTGGCGATGGAAACCGCGCCGCGCAAAGACACGTCCAGATCGGGAAACTCCTTGGCCGCCAATTCGGATGCCGAATAAACCGACGCGCCTGCTTCCGACACGGTAATCTTGGTAAACTTCAATTCACCGTGCCGCTTCATCACATCGGCCACCAGTTGGTCGGTTTCCCGAGACCCCGTGCCGTTGCCGATACTGACCAAATCAACCTGATGTTTTTGGATTAATTTTGCCAGCGTGTCGATTGATCCATCCCAATCCTTGCGCGGCGGATGCGGATAAATAGTGTCCGTACCCAACACTTTTCCGGTCGGATCGACAATCGCGACTTTTACGCCGGTGCGGATGCCGGGATCCAGTCCCATCGTCGCTTTAGGCCCGGCCGGCGCAGCCAGCAGTAAGTCCTTTAAATTGCCGGCAAAAACCCGGATCGCTTCCAGTTCCGCCGCTTCGCGCAACTTGAGCTTCAAATCCAGGTCGATGCGGGTATACAGCTTGATTTTCCAGGCGAATCGCGCCGTTTCCGCCAGCCAGGCATCGGCAGGCTTTGAGCTATCGGTAATATTCAAACGACGGGCAACAAACTGGGCGCATAAGTCATGCTCCAACTTATCGTCAGCGCCGGGTTTGAGCGTTATATTCAACATATCCTCATTGCGACCGCGAAACAACGCCAAAGCACGATGCGAAGGGATCTTGTTGATGGCTTCCTCGTAATCGAAATAATCCTTGAACTTTTCGGCTGCCAGTTCCTTGCCGGTTGCCACCGTGGCGTGGACGATGCCTTTCTGCCAGATGCGCTCGCGCAGTTCGGCCAACAGTTCCGCATCTTCGGAAATGCGTTCCATAATGATTTGCCGTGCGCCATCCAAAGCAGCCGCAACATCCGCTACCGCTTTTTCCGCATCGATAAAGTTTGCGGCGACTTGTTCGGGAATCAGGCTGCGGTCATCCAGCAAAGCATCGGCCAGCGGTTCCAGACCGGCTTCCCGGGCAATCTGCGCTTTAGTGCGGCGCTTGGGTTTATAGGGTAAATACAAATCTTCCAGCAACGTTTTGGTGTCGGCATCAAGAATGGCTTTTTCCAGCTCCAGGGTCAGCTTGCCTTGCGAGCTAATGGTGTCCAGAATAGTAAGGCGCCGCGCGTTAAGTTCGCGCAAATAGCCCAGACGCTCTTCCAACATTCGTAATTGGGTATCGTCCAGACCGCCGGTCGCTTCCTTACGGTAACGGGAAATAAACGGGACGGTCGCGCCCTCATCCAGCAACTCGACAGCGGCGCTGACTTGTTTGACGTTGACGGCTAATTCTTCGGCAATGCGTTGGATTACATCCATTTTTTTAGTTCGTGTGCAGTTTAAGATGAGGCATTGTAGCAGCTAGAAATGGAGTTGAAGAAAAGTCTTTTTTAATGTCCAAGCTGTTGCAGAAATAACACCTCCTAATATCCGCATTTAATGCGGAAAAACCGCTTGTATAGAAATTGCTGATCACAACACGACGCATGGTAATGAATAACCTAATTTTATTGTTTCGGAAAAAATGCACACCTCAAGACCCGCCCCAGCTTTCAAGGATGCCTGTCGGATGTTTAATACAGGAGGTGTATTATGGTAAAAGATAGGATGCACAGTTTGCGATAAGCAGATATGATTTGCCAAAAATACGTAGTAGCGGAGCAAGATTAGTCGTCCAAATTAGTTTACAATTTTTAACCAGCAGTTTAATCATAACCACGAAAATGAGAATAAATTCATGAATTTAGTTAAAGAGTTACCGAAATTAACAAAAATTGAAATAGTGTTAGGTGAGGAAGGGAAATATAACATCCGATCCTTACAGAATGGCGACATTCTGGAGGAGTCGTTTGACAGCATTAAGGCAGCAGTTACCTACTCTGTTGGGGCGTTTTTAATACCGACCAACAGCGCGTAACGACATAGATATCGTATTACTGATTTTGGCTACCCAATTAAAGCGGAGCAAATGGGGTGTAGATTCAGCGTATCTGCAAGCAAAGGTTCCCTCCGTATAGAGACTGTGAAAAAATCATTTACCCCGGAGAGCACCAAGGACACGGAGAAAATCCACATGGATGTGGTGAATGCAGATATGGCAGGAGCAAATATCTGTCCCTGCCAGCATGACGACTTTCCTGCCATGCTGCATATGTTGACTGCGGAAAATATCAAAAACTTGTTGTTTTATATTAATACCTAGGTTTAATCCTTATATTTGACATTCCCCATCGTCCTTAATCCCAAATAAATCAGTTGTTAACCACAGAGGCTCAGAGTTCACAGAGAATCAACGTGTTAACGTTTATCAGTCGCCCACCTAACGGGTGTAGAGTTGTTTTTTCAAGCCAATGATTTTACTCCGTGTTCTCCGTGCCTCTGTGGTGAACTGCGGTTTTTAGGTTAATTGGGCTGAATCAATTGTTCAAACTGCTCAATTGGCACTGGCTTACTAAACAAATAACCTTGATAAAGCGGACATCCATGCAATTCCAAAAACGCGCGTTGGGTTTCCGTCTCCACGCCTTCTGCAATAACCCCTATGCCCAAATTCCTGGCCATGCTGATAATAGTCTGCACTATAACGGCATCATCCGGGTCGATGGTCAGATCGCGCACGAAACTTTGATCGATTTTAAGTTGGTTGAGAGGCAACTTTTTTAGGCTCGATAGCGATGAATAGCCGGTGCCGAAATCATCCATCGAAAAACACACGCCGATTTCACGCAGTGCATTCATTTTTAAAATGGTGTCGTTAATATCATCGAGTACCAAGCTTTCAGTCAATTCCAGCTTAAGCCTATTGGGATTAATGGCACAACGATGCAGAACCATTCTCACTTGCTCGACAAAGTCAGTTTGATGGAACTGCCTGGCACTGACGTTGACAGCAAGCAGCAAATGCCGGGTATGCTCGCTGCTTTCCCAACTTTTAATTTGCGCGCAAGCTGTCTCCAGTACCCACAAGCCAATGGGCAGGATCATTCCTGTTTCCTCAGCCAGTGGAATAAAATCCACTGGGGATACAAAACCTCGTTGGGGATGATGCCAGCGGATCAATACTTCAGCACCGATAATCTGCCGGTTGTGATAAACCTGCGGTTGGTAATAGAGCATGAATTGATTTTCTGTCAGCGCTAATCGTAAATCTGCCTCCAGTGCGACGCGGGCAGCGATGCAGACCTGCATTTGCGGATCAAAAAAACACAATGCGTTGCGACCTGATGCCTTTGCTTGATACATGGCAATATCCGCTTGTTTCATCAGTTCTTCTATGGATTGTTCGTGATCATTGATCAAGGAAGCGCCGATACTGGGAGTGCAGCGGTAATCATGTACGGCAAGCCGATAGGGTTGGCTGAGGCTATCCAGAATTTTATTGCCGATATTTTCAGTTTGAATTGCAGCGTCACTCACTTTTTCGCTCAAGTCTTCCAGCATCACCACAAACTCATCTCCGCCCAGACGAGCAACGGTGTCGCTTTCTCGCACGCAGGCAGTTAGTCGTTCGGCAACCTGTTGCAGCAATAAATCGCCCATGTCATGACCGAGGGTGTCGTTCAGAGTCTTAAAATCATCCATGTCAATAAACAGCAAGGCACCTTTCCGGCCGCTACGATGACCTGATGCAACGGCTGATTTTAAGCGATCCCGAAGTAAAAGCCGATTAGGTAATTCGGTAAGCGGATCGTAGAAAGCAAGATGATGAATTTCTTCAGCCGCTGATGGGCTCATGGTGATGTCGGACATAGTGCCGACATAATTGGTAACGATGTTGTTTGCGTTCTTCACTGCGGTAATGGTGAGATGTTCCGGATAAATATCGCCATTCTTGCGCTTGTTCCAAATTTCGCCATCCCATGTGCCTGTGCTATTGACGCTCTCCCACATTGCGACATAAAAATCCGCATTGTGGCGGCTTGATGCAAGTATGCGAGGATTTTTGCCTATAATTTCGTTATTGCTGTAACCGGTAATATGGGTAAATGCGCTATTCACTTTTAAAATGTTAACGTCGGCATCGGTAATCATGATGCCTTCATGTGCTTCAAAGGCAATGGCGGCGATACGAAGATAGTCTTCAGCTTCTTGGTAATTGAGAATTTGAGTTTTAAGTGGGCGAAATGCCAATAAATAGGTAGCAGGAAAAACCATACACGAAAGCAATGTAGCATCGAGCAAGTTTTCCTGCCACGACAAAAGCGGCGGCAACACTTGAATAAACATCATCACCAGTGTCTCACTGATGAAAATAGAGCCCATTAATATCAGGAGTAAATACTTAATGGACTGAGGATTTTTAATTAACACCTAAAGTTTTCTCTCATTTACCAAGATAAGAAGTTGCATTGTCTTTGTGCTTTAATGAATTCATTAAAGCTTACACGAAGCTACTATTTTCTCAAAATGTGCACTCGAAACCATCCTTTTTCATAGTCTAAGATATACTTCGCCCGGCCACGGTTGCGGATTCCTAGCGGCTGATTTTATGCCGATAGCCGCGTTGCTGAAACAGTTTCATAGCTTGCTATGCGCCTGTTTCAGCGCCTTGCTATCGACAAAAATCAACTCGCTATCAT
>JADHTX010000142.1 GCA_016784875.1 Methylobacter sp. | reverse complement strand
ATTATGCCGTTTGGCAGCAACAGCTTTTAGATTCCGATGCAGGCGAACAGGATTTAGCATTCTGGCAGGCATATTTAAAAGAAGTGCCTTATTTTTTAGAATTGCCGACTGATTTTAAGCGTCCGAAAACGGTGCAGCATCAAGGGGCGCTGTATGAATTTACCGTTGAAGCCAGCTGTAAACAGTCGCTGTTGGCATTAGCGAAAACTCAGCAGGTATCCGTTTTTGTCTTGTTATTAAGTGCCTTTGCTGTTTTGTTGGCGCGTTATTCGGGGCAGCGTAAGTTATTAATAGGTACGCCTTTTGCCGGGCGGAATTATAAAGAACTGGAAGATTTGATCGGTTTTTTTGTTAATAGCCTGCCGATTAAAGCCGAGTGTTCGTACGCCTTATCTTTTATTGAGTTATTACAGCAGACCCAGCAGTCTTTTTTGGCAGTGAGCAGTCGCCAGCAAGTTCCGTTTGAGAAAATTTTAGATGCCGTTCAACCGGAACGAAATGAATCATACAGTCCTTTGTTTCAGGTAATGTTCACTTACATGAACGAGGCGGCCGGTGCCAATGCTTTAGCGGATTTGTCTGTACAGTTAATTCCGGCGGCAAGAGCCAGTGCAAAGTTTGATTTAACGTTGTCGATACAAGAGCAGGATCAGTTTTTAAGCGGGCTCATTGAATATGATACGGATTTGTTCGCAGCAGCCACTATAGAAAGGATGATGTCAGCTTACCTGAATATCCTGCGAACCGTTGCTTTACAGCCGGATGTGTCAATTGAGCAGATAGACTTGTTATCGTCTGAGGATTACCAGCGTATTGTTTACGACTGGAACGATTGCCGGACTGATTTCCCTCGCCATCGGACCGTTCCGCAGCATTTTCAATGGCTGGTTGAACAACAGCCTAAGCAACTTGCCTTGATTCATGGCGATCGGCAGTTAAGCTATCGGCAACTGAATGAACAGGCCAATCAGCTGGCGCATGTGTTGATTGAACATGGCGTGGCAACGGGGGATTTTGTCGCCCTGTATTTGCAGCGCGGCTGTGATTTGGTAATCGCCATGATGGCGACTTTAAAAGCCGGGGCGGCCTATTTACCTTTGGATATGGCCTATCCTTCGGAACGATTAACGTTAATGCATCGGCAAATGGATATTGCCGTGACTCTGACGCAACAGTCTTTGTTGGCCAGCGCACAAGTGTTTGGTCAAACTGAAATATTGGTATTGGATCAATTAGACAAGCAGTCTTATTCAACGCTGAATCCAGCGGGTCGCGACTATGCCGATACGCTGGCTTATGTGATGTTTACCTCCGGGTCTACCGGTAAGCCTAAAGGTATCGGTATTAGCCATGCATCGATTAATCGATTGGTTTTGGACACTAATTATATTGATCTTAATTCAACCGATCGTATGGCGCAGGCAAATAATACCGCATTTGATGCATCGACCTTCGAAACATGGGGAGCTTTACTGAACGGTGCGTGCCTGGTGATTGCAGACCGTGAGACCAGTTTGTCGGTAGCGGATTTTGTCGGTTTTTTAAGGGACCAGAAAGTCACCGTGTTGTTGTTGACGACAGCATTATTGAATCAAATTATTCGCCAACAGCCTGATGCTTTCGCCGGTTTACGCTATGTCTTATTCGGTGGCGAGAAGGTTGACCCCGAACAGGTTAAAAGAGTGCTGGAGCACGGCAAGCCGGAGCATTTTTTGCATATATACGGGCCTACGGAAAGCACCACTTTTGCCTCCTGGTATGAGATAGATTCGGCAAGCGATAACGCGTTAACGGTACCGATTGGATCGCCGCTGGCCAATACCCGATTGTATGTTCTGGATTCGGAATTAAAACCTGTGCCGGTAGGTGTTAATGGCGAGTTGTATATTGCCGGGGAAGGCTTGTCGCCTAATTATATTAATCAGCCGATGGAAACAGCGGCCAAATATGTGCCGGATGTTTTTTCCCGTCAACCGGGCGAGCGGATGTATCGCAGTGGCGACATAGTTCGTTGGAATTACAACGGGATGATTGAATTTGTCGGGCGTGTCGATCATCAGGTAAAAATAAGAGGCGTTCGGGTTGAGCTGGGGGCGATAGAAACGGCGATTAATAGTCATTGTTCAGTTAAACAAAGCTATGTGCGGGTTCAGGATGTTGCCGGGCAAGGCAAATGCCTGATCGCTTATTTTAGCCCTAAAGCGCAGCAGCAAGTGGATGTGCAAGGCTTGCGCTTGCAGCTGCAATCGGCTTTGCCGGATTATATGGTGCCTGTGGCTTTGGTTCCTGTGCCGGACTTGCCTTTGACGCCAAACGGCAAGATTGATGAAAAGGCTTTGCCCGAGCCGAATTCAGAACATTATTATCAAACGGCTTCAGAGCCGCCGGTTACCGATACTGAAATCAAGCTGGCACAGCTATGGCAACCCTTATTGGGCGGCGAGGTTAAACGGGATAGCGATTTCTTCCTGTTAGGAGGGCATTCGATATTGGTGATGCAACTGGCCAATCGAATTCAGAATACTTTTGGCGTTAAGTTGCTCATTCGCGAGTTATTTGAAAAATCGACTCTGCGGGAACAAGCGAAGGTTATTGACCTCTGTGGCGACGATGCCGCTCCTATGCTAAGCCCAGCAGTCCAGGCGGATGATTATCCCTTGTCATTTTCTCAGGAACGCTTGTACTTTTTACAGCAATTGTACCCGGAGAGCAGCGCTTATAATATGGTGACGGCGTTGAAAATTACCGGGGCTTTGGATATTGATTGTTTGCAGACCTGTTTTGACCGGATTATTCAGCGGCATAGTATTTTAACTACGGTATTTGTACTGAAAAATGCCCGGCCGAGACAAAAAATTCTGTCAGGCAGACAGCTACCGATTGAGTCTCTGGATTGGTCCACGGATGCCGCCGCAATACAACAAACTCAGTTGAGCCGACTGCTGGCGCAAGAAGCCGATTATATCTTCAGTTTGGATAGTCTGCCGTTGATTCGGGTGCAGGCGGTAAAAATGGGGCGGCAAGAGTATGCGTTGATCGTTAATAATCACCACATCCTGTCCGATGGCTGGTCGCAAGGCGTATTTATGAAGGAATGGCTGAGCTTATATCAAGCTGCCATTGCAGGAGTGCAAGCTCAGTTACCCAAGCTGTCTGTGCAATATGTGGATTATGCTGTTTGGCAACGGCAACTGTTGGATTCTGATCGACTTGAACAGCTGTTGGCATATTGGCGAGTAAAGTTGGCGGACATGCCGCCTTCCTTAAATTTACACGCAGATTTTACACGTCCCGCATTACAAACATTTAGCGCACAAAGCGAAACATTCAGTCTGGATGCTGAATTGACTCGGGCATTAAGTCAACATGCCGAGCAGCAGCATTGTTCCGTTTTTGTGTTGCTGCTGGCCGGGTTTAATTTGTTTTTAGCGCGTTATAGCGGGCAATACGACTTTGCTGTGGGAACGCCTGTTGTCAATCGCAGTCATCAGGAAACGGAAAATTTAATCGGTTTTTTTGTTAATACCTTGGTATTGCGCAATCGTATCGAGGGCAACCCTTTGTGGCCGGGCTTTTTAGCTCAGGTTAAAGAAACGGTGATCGATGCTTTTGCGCATCAGGAACTGCCGTTTGAAAAGTTGGTGGAAGATTTGCAGCCGGAACGCGATCTTTCGGGTACGCCATTTTTTCAGGTAATGTTTCTGTTTCACAATGCTGCATCGCAAGTCCCACAGTTGACCGGTTTGGAAATCGAGCCTTTGCCCTTGGGCAGTAAAGAAGTCAAGTTCGATTTAACCTTGGCGATGCAGGAGCTTAACGGTCAATTTGTCGGTACATTCGAATACAATGCCGATTTGTTTAAAGCAGAAAAAATTCGAATCATGTGCGCGGGATTGGCTCATCTATTAAAACAACTGGTAGGTCGGCCGGAACAGCGAATTGGTGATGTTTCAATAATTGATGATGCTTTATATCAGCAAGTGATTATCGACTGGAACCGAAATTCGGCACCGATTCCTGCACAGAGCGGTTTATATGATTTATTTGCTCGGAGTGTTGTTAATGTTGCTGACAAAGTCGCGGTGGAGCAGGGCGGAACGCAACTAACGTACCGACAATTGAGCGAGCAGGTCGATCGGTTAGCCGGTGTGCTGGCGGCTCGCGGCGCGGGTGCGGAAGTCTTAATCGGGCTGTGTTTAAAGCGGACGCCTCGCTTGATTGTCGCAATGCTGGCAGTCCTTAAATGCGGATCGGCTTATGTGCCTTTGGATCCCGATTATCCCAGCGCCAGACTGGAGCATACCTTAGCCGATGCCAAGGTCTTATTATTATTGACCGAATCGGATCTGGTGGCGGCTCATACCGGCTTGGCATCAGTGCCGAAAATATTGCTGGATCAGCCTTGGCCTCAAGTCGGCGCACAAATATTTCAACCGCAAAGGCCGGATAATCTGGCTTATGTGTTGTATACCTCCGGCTCGACCGGAAAGCCGAAAGGGGTAGCGATAACTCATGCTAACGCGGTGGCTATGATCAGTTGGGCGCAAAGCGTTTATCGACCCGAGCAGTTAAGCCGTGTTTTGGCGGGAACTTCAGTCTGTTTTGATCTGTCGGTATTTGAGATTTTCCTGACCCTTGCCGGCGGCGGTACGCTCGTATTACTGCGCAATGTGCTTGAGTTAGCGGAACGCATGGACTGCGCCCCCAGTTTAATCAATACCGTTCCTTCTGCGGCAGAAGAATTGTTAAAGGTGAATGCAATACCGGAGTCTGTAAAAACGGTTAATTTGGCGGGTGAGCCGTTGTCTGCCGAATTGGTGAATAAGCTGTATGCTAAAGGGCATATTGAGAAAGTTTATGATTTATACGGGCCTTCGGAAGATACTACGTATTCGACTTATTGCCTGCGTCAGGCAAATGCTCAGCCCAGTATAGGGCGTCCCATCAATAACAGCAGCGCTTATGTATTGGACGCTTATTTGCAGCCGTTGCCGCCGGGCGTGCCGGGCGAATTATATTTGGGGGGCTTGGGATTGGCGCGAGGTTACCATGCCAGAGCAGGTTTGACCGCAGAAAAATTTGTGCCTGATCCGTTTAGCCGACAAGCGGGAGCCAGATTATATAGAACGGGGGATTTGGTTAGTTTTAGTGCGGAAGGGGAGCTGACTTACTTGGGGCGGCTTGATCATCAAGTCAAAGTCCGGGGCTACCGTATTGAACTTGGGGAGGTGGAAGCGGTCTTAAAGTCGGTTGCCGGTGTCGACGACTGCGTGGTGTTAACCGTGGGTAAAGCGGCGGCAAGCGACCGTAAGTTGGTGGCTTATGCGAGCGCTTCCTTAGAGCATTCATATGCAGATTTGGAAGCGCATTTAATGCAATTAGCCAAAGTGCAGTTACCGAGGTTTATGGTGCCTTCGGCAATTGTTATTCTGGAGCGTTTACCGCTTACGGCAAATGGTAAGCTGGATCGAAAGGCTTTGCCGGACCCGGAACTGAATAAGGTAAAACTAAAACAGGCTTTGCCCGTTGGTTTTGTACAGGAAACGCTGGCCGGAGTCTGGCGGGAAATTTTGGCTTTGGATCGGGCTGTTTCAATAGAAGATGATTTTTTTGAGTTGGGAGGCCATTCCCTGCTGGTTTTGGATCTAATGACGCAAATTAAGGCGGCTTTAGGGAAAACCCTGCCATTGGCCGCTATCTTTCAGGCTCCGACCATTGCCGCATTAAGCCGGTTAATTGATCGGGATAATCAAGAGTCGGAATGGACGCCTTTGGCGCCATTAAAAACGGCAGGCGATAAACCGGCATTATTTTGTTTTCATCCCGTCGGTGGGCATGTCATTTGTTATAACGAATTAGCGAAAGCGCTGGCAGAGGATCAACCGGTTTATGGTTTGCGCGCTCCCGGTATGGAGACCGATCAAGCTATTTTGACGCAACTGCCGGAAATGGCCGCTTACTATTTGGGTTTTATGAAAAAGATTCAAAAACAAGGCGGCTATCGTTTATTGGGTTATTCATTCGGAGGGTTGCTGGCTTACGAGATTGCCAGGCAACTTGAATCGATGGGTGAAACTGTCGACTTTGTCGGCTTACTGGATACCGCGCATCCGGATTTGACGGCACACAGTGTCGCTGTAAACGATGACGCCGAGTTATTGGTCAGTTTGTTTCCTGACCTAGGCTATACTGCTGAGCAATTAAGCGGTTTATCAAAGTCGGAACAGTTAACTCAGGTTTTTGGTCGAGCCAAGCAGGCAGGTTTGGTGCCTAGAGCGATGGATGATGAAGCTATTGCCCGGTATTTCAATGTTTGCCGCAGTAATTTGCAAATGCCCTATCAGCCAGGCAAAATCAATGCCTCCATTACCCTAATTAGGGCTCGGGAAGGTAGTCAGCGTATTTCGACGGATGACTATTTAGCGTGGCAGCGAGTACCCGATTTGAATTTGACCTTACATTGGCTATCCGGGCAACATGAGAACATGATGGAGCGCCCGCATGCCGGGAAAATAGCGCGCATAGTCGAAGATGTACTCAATAATACAAGATTTGAAAGCTGATCAACTTTTTGTTAAATCCTAATAAAGTGAAGAATGTTTATGACAAATAAAGCCAGTACTCCAAAAGCAATCGATCGATTTACCAAAATTGAATTAACCGCAGAAAAATTCGATAAAAATTATCGGATTCCAGGGAGGCCGGTGGTAGTCACGGACTTTCTTGATAGCTCAATAGACTGGAATCTGGATTTTTTGCGTCGGCATTTAGGCGAGGGAAAATTTGCCGTACGTGATTATGGCGAAGGCCATTTTGACGCGCCACGAAATCAATGGACGAAATACTGCGATCATGTCCAGATGTCTATTCATGATTTTGCAACCCATATTACCGATGGCAGTGCAAAAAAAAGAAATTTATATTTGGCGCAAAACCCGATAGGGGAAACGGAGGCCGCGAAAACAATTGCGGACGAGATGCGGTTTCTAACACAGGTGCTGGGTTTTGAGCCGATTATTCCGGAAGTCTCATTAAATTTATGGCTTGGGCCGGCAGGCCATGCCGAACCGTTGCACTTCGATCCGGGGGACGGCACGATGATGCTGCTACATGGTCAAAAAAAGGTTATTTTGTACCCGCCCAAACAGAGCGCAAATCTTTACCCCTTCGGTTTTTATGATGTTTTACCCTTTTGGGTTAGCCAGGTTAACATTGAAGATCCCGACCTTGGAGAACATCCTAATTTTAATAAAGCGCAGCAGGATCGTTATGAAGTGGTGTTAAGTCCAGGCCAAGTATTGTTTATACCGACTCAGTGGTGGCACGAGGTGGTTGCAGAAGGCGAAGGTTATGTGTGCTCTTGTAATTGTTTCTGGAAAGTTAAGCCATTGAACCGTAAATTTCAAAGTTTACGCGGCGCCGTTTTATTTGCGATGAATTTATTGCCGTGGCATTGGGTGTTGCGTTTTAATCGTTTTATTTACAAATTCAAGAAATAGTCGATAGAAAAATGAGAGAGAGAATGGGACTGATAAAACCCAAATTATTGGATTTTATAGCGGTAGACCGTCAAAGAGACAAGTTTTTATTGGTTTTGGCGGCTGTCGTGTCGGGAATTATTAATGCTTTGACTCTGGTTATTTTAAATACCGCAGCAAAAAATTTTGACAAGCCTGATCTGGATGAGCGTTTATTCCTGTTGTTTGTGTTGAGTGTGTCCTTGTATATGATTTCGAAGCGTTATGTGACGCATCGGATTACTGAATTGGTTCAAGGCGGTATTTTTAATTATAGAGGGCGTATTTTAGATTTGCTGAGGGGATTAAAGCTTCTGTCTTATGAGGCAATTGGTAAAGCGCAGATTCTTTCATTGTTATCGGAAAAGACCGAATTAATCTCACAGGGTGCGCATCGGCTTGCCGAAGGCTTTCCGGCTATGGTGATGCTGATTTGTTCTTTTATTTATATGGCGACCATTTCCAAAATGGCTTTATCCATGGCCTTGGTTTGTATTGGGGGGGCGGTGATTACCATTTATGTATTAGTTCAGGCGATCAGTCTATCCATGCAACAGGCTATGGCAAAAGATAATGAATATTTCGCCTATATGCAGCATGTGTTAGATGGCTTTAATGAGCTGAAAATCAACCGGGAAAAAGTGGATGACTTGTATACTAACTACATGGGGAAAGTGTCTGAAGAAGCCAGGCAGAAAAATATTTCAACAGATATAAGCAATGTTAATTTGCAGCTTTACGCCCAGCTATATTTTTATTTATTAATGGCTTCGGTGGTTTTTATATTGCCCCAATTGAGTACATTGACA
>JADHTX010000141.1 GCA_016784875.1 Methylobacter sp. | reverse complement strand
CCTACCGGCGCGATTTTAATAAAACGCACCGGTTATCAGGTGCCGATTGGCGAACGTATTTATGATCACAAACAAATCGATCAAGTGAGTTTGGCCGCATCCGGTTCCCGACCGGTTGCGGCACTTCCGCAATCCATGGCAGTCGGTACGGAGAATATTAAAAATGGCGAATAAAATTAGAGTAGCAACAACATCGCTGGCAGGCTGTTTTGGCTGCCATATGTCATTTTTAGATATAGACGAGCGAATGCTGCAACTGGCTGAAGTTGTAGAATTCGACCGCTCACCGATTACCGATATAGAGCATTGCACTAACTGCGATATAGGTCTGATTGAAGGCGGCGTGTGTAATTCCGAAAATGTGCATGTATTGCGGGAATTTCGTAATAACTGCAAAATTCTTGTGGCGGTCGGTGCTTGCGCCATTAATGGCGGACTGCCTGCAATGCGTAACTATATCCCGCTCGAAGAATGCCTGAATGAGGCTTATTTGGACGGTATCGGTGTGGAAAATCCGAAAATTCCCAGTGACATAGAATTGCCTTTATTGCTGGATCAGGTGTACCCGATTCATGAAATCGTCAAAATAGATTATTTCTTACCCGGCTGTCCTCCCTCAGCCGACGTGTTTTGGAAATTTCTTACCGATTTGATCGAAGGGCGCGAACCCTCATTGCCTTATGAGTTAGTTCATTACGATTGAGCGATTTTGATTAGTAATTTAGAAAATAGAACGCGGATGACATTGATGAGGCGGATTTACACGGATTTTATTTCATAGTCTGCTCCATAATATAGTCAATAGCTTATAACAATATGCCTGTATCTGAAATTTTTGGATTTTTAAACCATCCCCACACCGTAGAGTTTGATGGTGGCCGAATTGTACCCACAGACTCATTTCAACAAGGACTTGAGTTTATAAATACGTTCGGGAATAAAGACGGTTATTTTTATCCTGGACGGATAAGGTCATGTACAAAATCACTGGAGTCAGATCAAGTTGAATATGTTCCAAACACGGAAAGACCAGATTCAGTAGTCGATCTCCCGGAGTCACACGTTTTATATATTGAAAGTCCGCTCAATGGGGAGAATTCGCGATATGAAGATGCTGGATTGCTAATTCATCTTTTGGGCTTTTTATTTGGAGTTAGACTTCAATTCTCTGACTGGCGGTTTGATGGAAAAGTACCCATCGAACGGCAAAATCATTTTCAATTTGCAGATGAAGTACCGAGCATTTTTATCTCTCACGTATATAACAAATGGAAAATATTAGATCCTAAACTAAGAAAGCTTTATATCAACATTCTATACATGCACGGAAAAGAAAAAAGTTACGAATGGCATTGGGATAAATTTATTTACCAATATATGGTATTCGATGCCATATACAATTTTGCAACGGAGGGCAATAAAATTAAAGGAGTAACGCACGAAGGAAGATTTAAGTATTTGTGTGATAAATTTTCAATTGATTACGTTAACGAGGCACAATTTAAAGAAATATATGATTTACGTAATAACCTATTTCATGAGGGTTTATGGGATGGTGGGATGCCTGGACTTTCACAACAGAATAGAGATAAATCATTTCGTAATTTAAACCAATTGGATAGGCTTAATTCAAGGCTCATTGTCGAGGTTGCTGGTTATAGTATTTCAGAATCGTCCAGCTACTGGAGTCTTGGTTTGGAGCCTTTTTATTCTCGATAGTTTTTTATTAACTGGTAAGGTGAGAAATAATCATGTACACAGTTTATAAAATCAATGCGGATGAATTAAACGAAAATTTTATAGCATCCATCAAAGCGCAGTTTCAACACAAAGATATTGAGATTGCCATTTGTGAAACGGCGCAGGCCGAACAGGATGAAACTGACTATTTATTGCGTGATCCCGCTAACAAGGCACGTCTGCTAAAAGCGATAGACAATGTTAAAAAAGGTAAATTGGTAATTAGAAAAATAGAACATTGATGGCACGGATTTAACTAAATCTACACCGATAAAAAATCCGTTCAAATCCGTCTTATCTGTGTCATCCGTGTTCCATTATATATAGCCAGCATCTAAAACAAATACGGGAATTATTATGTACGAACATTTAGAAACAGCCGAAAACCGGGATAGTTTAAAACGTGTAGTCGTCGATCCTGTGTCACGTGTTGAAGGACACGGCAAGGTCACTTTACTGCTTGATGAAAACAATAAAGTCCAACAAGCTCGATTGCATATCGTTGAATTCCGCGGCTTTGAGCGGTTCATTCAAGGTAGGCCGTATTGGGAACTGCCTGTTTTGGTGCAGCGCTTATGCGGCATTTGCCCGGTCAGTCATCATTTAGCCGCTGCCAAAGCGATAGATCAACTGGTCGGCATTGATCCAGAAAACTTACCGGTATCGGCGGATAAATTAAGACGCTTGCTGCATTTCGGGCAAGTATTGCAATCTCACGCCCTGCATTTCTTTCATTTATCGAGTCCGGATTTATTGTTCGGTTTCGAAAGCGATATCAGTAAGCGTTCTATTATCGCAGTATTGGGCGAATATCCTGAAATTGGTGTGCAAGGGGTAAAGTTGCGTAAATACGGACAGGAAGTCATCCGTATGGTGTCCGGCAAACGTATTCACGGCACCGGCGCGATTGCTGGAGGCATGAACAAGTCATTAACCAAAGCCGAACGCGATTATCTGTTGGAAGATATAGACCAGATGGTAACTTGGGCAGCGGGTTCCGTTGCGTTGATCAAGAAAGTACATTGTTCCAATCTGCCGTATTACGATGAATTTGCCACTCTGCGCACCAATTATCTTGGCTTGACCAAGCCTGACGGCGCATTGGAACTTTATCACGGCGGTATTCGCGCTAAAAACGCGAACGGCGAAACCATAATGGATCACATCGATTATTGTAAATATAACGATTATATTCATGAAGAAGTCCGCTCTTGGACGTATATGAAATTTCCGTATCTATTGGCTTTGGGTCAAGAACAAGGCTGGTATCGGGTCGGGCCGTTGGCGCGAGTTAATAACTGCGACTCCATAGACACGCCGTTGGCTGAAGCTGCCAGAATCGAGTTTAAAGCGCACAGCGGCGAAGCGATGGTGCACAGCACACTGGCATTTCATTGGGCGCGTTTGATTGAAATTTTGCATTGTGCCGAAAGCATTAAAGAGTTGCTCAACGACCCGGATATTATGGGTCATGACTTGGTAGCGCATGGCGAAAAACGTTATGAAGGCATAGGCGTGATTGAAGCGCCGCGCGGCACCTTGTTTCACCACTACCAAGTCGACGAAAACGACATCGTCACCAAAGCCAACCTGATCGTTTCTACCACCAGCAACAACATGGCGATGAACGAGTCGGTTCGGCAAGTAGCGGCGGAATATTTGTCCGGACGGGAACTGACCGAACCGTTATTGAACAATCTGGAAGTGGCGATACGCGCTTATGATCCCTGTCTATCCTGTGCAACTCATGCGGTTGGAAAAATGCCCCTGCAACTTGAGTTGGTTGATGTTGAAGGCAAGCTGATCGACAAGCTGGTCAAACACAGTGACGGTCAAATCGAGCGGAATAATGTCTAAACCTGTTTTGCTGTTTGGGTACGGTAATCTCAGTCGCGGTGACGATGCATTGGGGCCGTTGTTATTAGAATATGCTGAAACGCATTGCGATTTGGATGCGATCGAGATTTTGACTGACTTTCAATTACAAATCGAGCATGCGCTGGACCTGGAAAACAGAAGCATGGTGATGTTTGTCGATGCTTCTGTAGCCAGCGAAGATGCGTTTGATTTTACCGTACTGGAACCTGACAGGGATAAAAGCTACACGACTCATGCTATGAGTCCGGCGGCGGTTTTAAACGTATATCAATCGATAAAGAACCAAACGCCGCCGCCGAGTTTTCTGCTGAGCATTAAAGCCGAAAAGTTTGAGTTAGGTGATGGCTTAAGTGCTAATGCTGAAAATAATTTAGCAAAAGCGTGCGCATTTGCAGGACGCTTATTAAGCAACCTCGATCTTGGTTTTTGGCTGAAACAAGTAAGTCATGCGTCACAAATAAACCAGTAGCAGGTTTGCACCTGTTTTAAGGGGCATGGAATGAATTATCATCGTAGAGCCGGATGCGTTACGGTTCGGTTTCGATGCGCTAGTGAAAGGCACGTTGTCTGAAAATACCGAATTTATTATGTCGGAGGGCTGAAAATAAATCGGTAATGCGGCCAATAAGTCGAACTGGAAACTTCAAATGACCTTATCTCCAGCAAGGATTGAATGGATTTTAAAAAGCCGAAGGCAAGTTTGCTGTAGGCTTTTAATCCGTATTGATTTATCAAATACGTATCGCCGGTGAATCATTTCTTAATTGCTGAATAGCGGTGTTGTCCAGCAAAGCAAAATAGTGTTCAGCTATAGTGGCTTGTTAACGGCTTGCATATGAAATCATGCAAAAACAAATCGGAAACTCCGTTGCGTATGGCTAGCAGAGCAACATACCAAAGGATCAGACTAACAACTACCATTTCGCCGCCATCTTCAATTATTCCCAAGCCAAATGAGACTATCCGTCCAATCTGGAACGCATGCTTGGCAATATCGACAAAAACACCAAAAAACGCTAAGGCCATAACAAAAATCAACAAATCAATGGTGATTTTTTTAAATGTATGAGAACCGTGTAAATACGACCAGGCTACGATGGTCGATAGAAATGTTCCCGCAATAACGGAAGCCGTGAGTTCGCCAAAATCTTGAGGCCTAAAATCAAGAGGGGGGGTGAAATTGAAACGCGTTGCGATATATCGACCGAACAATTCATGAATTCTTAAGGAATCATCAAGGAGAAAATAGGTGAACACCAAGATCCATGCCGCGTAGCAATAACTTTTAGTTGCTTTAAGGATATAAGCAAACAAAATAATTACCCAAAAAAATTTAATATATTGGTACATTTCCGCATAGCCGTGATCTTTTGTAATATTGAACAAGAAAGAATTCGGAAGAGGCGAAATACCGTTAATGACGTGAAGTACAATAAAGACGAAATCGACACTAAGAAAGAGCAGTAGCGGCAATGATACTCTAATGTCTTGGAATATTAATCCTTGTGTATTCATGAATTACTCCCATCTAAGTGATAAATCGAAAGCTTTATGTAAAGAGTGTTAATCCTTGATTAGCAAAAGTATAATTTTACATTTTCAAAATAAGAGGGAGTTAATTAATCCCCTAATTCATTATGATAGAGTTTTTGCATAACTACTATAAGTAGTTATGCATAAGTCTTCTTGTAGCATATAGATACAAAAAAGGCAGGAGATAGAATGCCGAAAACCAGCACTTACCTATTTTCCGGCTTATAAGCTTGGGAAGAACAGTTGAGTTACGGAGGGCACGGATTTGAAGCGATGAGCAACGATAATGAACTTTTTGTTCCGGTTTTTTTGGTAAACGCTAATCCTACGTAACAGAATGTTTTGTCGGCGGTTATCTGTGTATATCTGTGGCTAACTGATTTTTCCAGGATAAAAAAGGTGTAAGTAAATTTGTGTTTTGCTGGAGCTTACGCTGCCCCATAAATAACGCTGAATTGGTCGGAAAAGTCCAACTTTCGCTGTGCGTGGACAATTTATACTCTGGTCTCTTCACAATTGCCTTACAGCGGCTCAAACAAAGTCGTCAAATCTTCTGCGGTCAGTTGCAACGATTCTTCTTTAGCGCCGTCTTTATAAATTCCATCGGCCAATGCACGCTTTTTATTCTGCATTGCGATAATCTTTTCCTCTACGGTATTTTCAGTAATCAGTTTGTAAACGAAAACCGGTTTGTCCTGACCTATGCGATGAGCGCGGTCAGCGGCTTGGCTTTCTGCGGCGGGATTCCACCACGGATCGTAAATAATTACGGTATCGGCTTCAGTCAAATTTAAGCCGACTCCGCCCGCTTTCAGACTGATCAGGAATACATTCACCTTTCCGCTTTTAAATAGTTCTATCGCTTCGTCGCGGTTACGGGTTTGTCCGGTCAGTTTGGCGTAACCGATTTTTCGTGCATTTAATTCGCTTTCAATCAAGCCAATCATGCGGGTGAATTGCGAGAAAACTAGAATGCGACGACCTTCTTCCAGTTGTTCCGGCAAAAGTTCCATCAGCAAGTCGAGTTTGGACGATTCTTGTACTTTTTGTGCTTCCTTTAGAGGCAGGGTTCGCGGATCGCAGCAGGTCTGGCGCAGTTTAAGCAAAGCATCCAGGATAGTAATGTGACTACGCGACAGACCTTTTTGGGCAATCGCGTCGCGAACCTTTTTTTCCATGGTCAGGCGGATGCTTTCGTATAACGCGGCCTGTTTTGGATAAAGCGGTACCGAGCGGATAATTTCTGTTTTCGGCGGTAATTCGGTGGCAACGTCCTGTTTGGTGCGGCGCAGCATAAACGGTGCAATTCGACGCGACAACCGGGATCTTTGCTCGCTATCGCCATAGACTTCAATCGGAGTGCGATAACGTTTTTTAAAGGTGGCGCTGTTACTCAAAAAGCCAGGCATTAAAAAATCGAATTGCGTCCACAGCTCACCAAGGTGATTCTCCATCGGTGTGCCGGTTAGGCAAAGCCGGTGACTTGATTTTATACGGCGCACCAGTTGTGCGGCTTTAGATAAGGGGTTTTTAACAACCTGAGCTTCATCCAGAATCAGGTAATGATAGTCATGCTCCAGCAGCGTTTCCTCATCTCGCGACAGTAAAGGGTAGGTGGTCAGGACCAGGTCGTAATCCCTGATTTTGTAGAACAGCTGTTTGCGTTCGGTGCCTTGCAGGATCAGGATTTTTAAGTCGGGTGTGAAGCGTTCGGTTTCCCGGCACCAATTGCTCATCAAGCTGGTCGGCGCGATAATCAGGCTGGGTAAGCTCATTCGACCGGCTTGTTTTTCGATTAGCAGGTGTGCAAGCGTTTGTATGGTTTTGCCCAGACCCATATCGTCGGCAAGTATGCCGGAAAAGTTATACTCCCGTAAAAATTGTAGCCAGTTGAGTCCCTGCTGTTGGTAGGGGCGCAGTTCGGCCTGCAAGTTGTTGGGCTGCGCGACATCTTGAATGCCGGTAAAGTTCTTGAGTTTTTGTCCCAGTTCGCGCAACTCTTTTCCGCCGCTGATGCTGAACAGTCCGTGGTTTTGTTCTTCCATGTCAGCTAATGCGGCGGCATTAAAGCGGGACAGTTTCAATGAGCCGTCTTTGTCCATCGTGCTGCTGTTAAACAGTTCAATTAATACATTTAAAAACGGTTTGATTTTCTCGCTAGGCAAGGTCAGATAGTTGTGGTCACTTAAAGGTATAGTGAGCATTTCCGGCAGGTTTTCCGGGTCGTAGTTCTCCAGCACCGGCATAATCAACGGCAGTAAAGGCATGGGCTGTCCGTCAATCTCTATAGTAAAATGCATCTCAAACCAATCGTTCTGGCTTTCGCTGATCTCGGCTTCCCAGTTCTGAGCGGTTTGAAAGTTAAGCAAGAAACTTTCATCGATGTCGATAATCCAACCGTCTTGTTCCAGTTTCAGTAGGGAGTTTTGGAGGAAGTCGCCCCAACGCGCGGCACTTTCTATTAGGGAAGCAGCTTCGCTGAACAAGAACAGTTCTTGAGCGTCGATTTGTACGCTATGGGCGGGAGAGAAGCCGAGTTCGGTCAGGCTATGTATTGCCAGTTGTTCGGTTTCTATCTTTCGTTTGATTCGCACCAGCCCGTGTTCGGTTTTTACCACGCTGTAGTCTTCCTGAGAGGACGCTGAAACTGTCCAGTCTCCGTAATTGAAGCTTACCATCATAAGATGAGTGTATTGCTGCGGAGATACTTGGTGACCGAATAGAAATAGTTTGGGCGTAGGCGTCAGTTCGTCGGCTTCGATTAGTTCGACTTTTTTGGGAGCGGGCAACGGCAAGCCGGGATGTTCAATAATCAAACGATGACTGAATTCATCGGCATATTCGGCCGGAATCAGCGGGGCAGTCAGAATATTTTTAAGCTGACTGGTAGAAAGATTATGGGTATTGACCTCGCCTATCGTACCTAAAGCATTGTCCAGGTATTGCGGTGGATCGGTCAGCAGTAAGAGCGCTTGGGGATTGGTTTCGACTAATAATTGATAATCGCCGTTATCGATTCTCTGCCAGGCAAACTTTAAATCGCGGGTAGCGCTTTTTGTTAACGGATCTCGGTCAGTATCTTGCCAGAACAATCGGCCTGTATCCAGTAACTTGGACACAGCCAAATAACCGGTGGCATCGGCAATCAAGGCTTCTCCGTGCGAAGAGACGTTAAGTGCGGTCAGCAGTTTGGCTATTTCCTG
>JADHTX010000140.1 GCA_016784875.1 Methylobacter sp. | reverse complement strand
GATTGCACCCAGAACTAAATGTCTGTAGCTCCAGGCGCTACTGTGAACATTATTTTCAACACCAAAAACCTGAGTTTCGGCCACTTCGATTTTGGGTAATTTTATCAAGGCAAAAATGACGGCAATTAAAAATAAAACGGCAGCAAGCAGTAAATAAGGGGTTTGTACGGCAGCCGCCTGTGCCGATTGATATGCCGACAATTCATCGGTGTTGAGCATCTTAATCTCATCCGCTGTTTTCATTGCAATGGCAAGGATAAATGATGCACCTAGATATGGGGCGATAGTAGTGCCCAGGGAGTTAAACGCCTGAGTCATCGTTAACCGACTGGAGGCGTTTTCCGGTTTGCCCAAGATGGTGACATACGGATTTGCGGCCACCTGCAACAGAGTAATGCCGGATGCCAATATAAAAAATGCCACCAAAAATAACGGGTAAGAATGCAAACTTGCAGCCGGATAAAAAAGCAAGCAGCCCATGCCTGCAATGGCTAATCCGGTAATGATACCGCCTTTGTAATCGATCTTTTTGACCAAATAGCCGCTAGGAACGGACACGACAAAATAGGCGGTAAAAAAACAAAATTGAACCAACATGGCTTGGGTGTAATTTAAGGTAAACACCGATTTCAGATGCGGGATCAAAATATCATTCAAACAGGTTATAAAACCCCAGATAAAAAACAACGAGGTTAATATTGTTAACGAGCCTAAATACGGATTTTTATCGGAATTATTTGTTGTATCGATTGTATTAATCATGATTTTTTCTGTGTCCCGGGTTCAGGAGAAATATTTTGCCAACAGGCAAGCAAAGCTTGTACTCTTGTGTACGGGTTATTATTTGTTCACAGTAAACCCGACCGTTTCATTGCCAACCATCACGTTAAACTCCCCCGGTTCCACAATACGCTTAAGATCAATGCCGATAAACGATAAATCATGCGGCGTTAAGGTAAAGGTTAAAGTTTCGGTTTGACCGGGAGCAAGCTCGACTTTTTTAAACGCTTTAAGTTGCTTGTTAGGCCGGGTTACCGAGGCGGCCACATCGTTGATATAAACCAGCACCGCTTCTTTGCCTTTTAACGAGCCGGTATTTTCGACATTAACGGTAATAGTGATATTTTCACCCATACTGATTTTGTCTTTATCCACCTTCAAGCCGCTGGTTGCAAAACGGGTATAACTGAGGCCGTGCCCGAACGGGTACAGCGGATTATAGGTATTCCCCTCAAACGACTCGATGGGTTTGTAATCATACGGCGTAATGCCATTGGTGTTACGCGGATAGGAAATCGGCAGTTTGCCGTTGGGGTTATAATCACCGTACAAGATGTCGGCAATGGCCTCGCCGCCTTCCATTCCCGGTAAAAACCCCAAAATAACGCCGGATACCTGTTCGGCAATCGAAGTGATAATACGAGGACGGCCGCCCAAGGTCAGCAAAACCACCGGCTTTCCGGTTGCAATCGCGGCATTGGCAAGATCGACTTGCGCCTGATCGAGATTTAAGGTCTCGATATTGCCCAGAGTTTCGGTATAAGGTTGTTCACCTAGACTGAGCAGAATAACGTCATGGTTTTTAGCTTCTTCAGCCACTTTTTGAACATCGATTGGCGCATCAAAAGCATCGCCTCCTATATAAGTCACTTTACCGGTGGACTTTTCCTGTACGGCTTCCAAGACCGTCAGTTTTTCTTGAGGGTATAAATCCTCGGCAGCGCCCTGCCAGGTAATTGTCCAACCGCCGTTCATCACACTCAGTAAATTAGCAGTTGGTCCGGTCACCAGAATATTAAGGTCTTTTTTTAACGGCAGAATATTGTGCTCGTTTTTAGCCAGAATAATCGATTCGCGCGCCGCCTGCCGATTAGTCTCTACGGCCTCCGTCGTGGCAAAATTGTCTGCTACGGCCAACAGCGGTTTAGGCTCGAATAATCCTGCCTGATACTTGACCGTCAGTATTCTGGACACCGCTTCATCGATACGGGACATCGGTACTTCGCCGGATTTGACCAAATCAATCAGCAACTCGTAAAAAGAAAAATCGAACGGCACCATGCTCATATCAATACCGGCCATCACCGCAATTTTAACCGCCTCTTTTTCGCTGGCGGCCATCTTGTCGCGGGTGTAAAGGCGCTTGATGTCCTCCCAGTCGGACACGGTAAAACCTTTAAAGCCGAGTTCGCCGCGTAAAATCGTGGTCAGATATTGATAATTGGCATGTCCCGGAATACCGTCAACTTCCGCCGAGTTAACCATCACCGTCGGTGATCCGGCTTTTATGCCTGCTTCAAAGGTCGGCAGAAAATACTCGCGCAACATTCTTTCGCCAATCCAGGCCGGTGTCCGATCTTTACCGTTCAGCGGATAGCTGTAACCCACATAATGTTTCAAACAGGTCGGTGCTTTATCGGCAGCAGAAAAATCGTCCCCTTGATGACCTTTAATATAAGACGTACCCATAATGGTCGCCAAATGCACATCTTCGCCGAATGTCTCCCACAATCGCGGCCACAACGGTTGACGGCCAATATCCATCACCGTAGAAAAATTCCATTGCAAGCCGGAAATACGCACCTCTCTTGCGGTGATTTCGCCTTCCTTAAAAGCCAGACCCGCATTAAAGGTCGCCGCCATATTAATGGCCTGAGGAAACAACACCGAGTTTTGCGTATAAGTTGCCCCATGAATCGCGTCGACCCCGTAAATGACCGGGATTTTCAAGCGGGTCTTGGCTGCGGCATCTTGCACAGTTCGGGTCAATTTCCGCCAAGTTTCAACCGATTGCGCCTTATTATCCGGGGTGAATGGCGTATTAAGGATGGAGCCGACATGGTGCTTTAATACGGCATCCTCTAGCTTGACAGGATCGATTTGATCATCGGCGTTTTGTTCTTTAGGAACTCCGATAACAGTAAAATCAACCTGCGTCATCTGCCCTACTTTTTCTTCCAGTGTCATTTGAGAAAGCAGCGTTTTAACTTTATTTTCTATTGCAATGCTAGTTTCTTGTGCACTCACAGAACGTCCCGCCATGAACGATAAGGTGATGATTAAAATAATATGTTTTGTTTGCAACTTAATAGACTTCGCAGGTTAACCGGTTAAAAATTCAGCATGAAAGATATTATTTAGGTATTGAGTTAACTTCGCCAGTTTTTTTTAGTGATGAATCGTCTCGCAACATTTTTTTGTACCCATGCGACCAACTTACGCACTCAAGAATGCACAGCATTCGTCAAGTGATTTGAAGACATTTAGCAAGTATATCGCTGAAAGTTAGGCCGAGGGGATATGTCAGAAAAAAGGCAATCCGGAATAATGTTATCCGGTTTTGTTGGGTGGAAGATGAGGCGGCTTTTTCAATCAGTTCGTTATCTGTGTCTGAAGAGCGCTAATGCTATTAAATTGTTAGGATACTTTGTAAATCAAAAAACAAAGTCTAATTTTGCGATGGCCGTTCAATCGCTGTCTTTTGCTGTTGGGATACGTAAGTTCCCCCCAAAACCACTGTCATTATTAAAAGAAAAACGACCGAAACAATGCGTCTAGCTTTTTTACTCTGTTCATAATTGTTCATAATCGACTCCTGATGCCTTATAAACGTTGAAATAATTCTAAAAAATCAGTTAGCCACAGATTTACACCGACAACTCTTGATAAACCATTCTGTTACGGGATGTTAGTCCTTCACCCAAAGGGTCTCGTAAAAAACCATGTAAGTCATTGTTTATATATTCAATTCCGTGTTCATCCGTGGCTTAACGTCTAATACTCATGTCCTTTCTAATAAGGCCTTATTAGATTGAGAATCTAGTGCTCAGTCAATATTGATATGTCGTGTAAAAGTTGTTTAACTCAGCGTAAATCCGCTCATCCTTCGACAGGCTCAGGACGAACGGATTTACTTTTACCCGTCAAGATAAGCTTGACTGAGTACTAGTCTCACTCTACAATTCTCGTGTCGAACTAAACTTGATATCCGGCCAGCGCTCTTCGGTGAGTTGCAAGTTGACCCGACTGTTAGCGACATAAACTAAATAACCGCCACCGTCTTCAGCCAGATTATCAAAGGCTTTGTTCCTGAATTCCTCTAACTTTGCCGGTTTATCGGAACTTACCCAGCGCACCGCCGAGATGGGTATCGCGTCATAAACACACTCAACGTTATATTCACTTTTAAGCCTGAACGCAGTGACATCAAACTGCAACACACCGACCGCACCTAAAATCAGGTCGTTATTTTTTAACGGCTTGAATAACTGAGTCGCGCCTTCTTCAGTCAATTGCACCAATCCTTTTTGTAAAGCCTTGGCTCTTAACGGGTCTTTTAACACCACGCGGCGAAATAATTCCGGCGCAAAATAAGGAATACCGCCGTATTTAAGCGTTTCGCCTTGGGTAAAGGTATCGCCGACCTGAATGGTGCCGTGATTATGCAAACCGATAATGTCGCCGGGATAGGCTTCTTCGACGCTTTTTCGACTGTCGGCCTGAAAGGTAATGGCATTGGCAACCTGAATATTTTTACCGATACGCACATGATGTATCTTCATGCCCTTGTCGAATTTGCCGGAACAGACTCTTAAAAAAGCAATCCGATCCCGATGCGCCGGATCCATGTTGGCCTGAACTTTAAACACAAAGCCGCTAAACGCCGGTTCTTCCGGTAAAACTTCGCGCTGTTCAGCCTGCCGAGGTCTAGGCGACGGCGCATATTCGGCGAACGCATCGAGCAACTCAATAATCCCGAAATTGTTAATGGCTGAACCGAAAAAAACCGGCGTCAAATTACCCGCCAGATAGTCTTCAAGATCGAATTCATGACTCGCGCCTTTGACCAAGTCGATTTCATCCCTGAGTTCTTCGGCCTGATCGTTCAGCAATTCGTCCAGCTTTGGGTTATTCAAGCCTTTAATGATTTCTGCTTGAGCAATCTTACCGCCATGTTGGGCGCTGAATAGGTGAATTTCATCTTTATATAAATGATAAACCCCCTTAAAACGTTTACCCATGCCGATAGGCCAAGTCATTGGAGCACATTTGATGTTCAGGACATTTTCAACCTCGTCCATCAATTCAATCGGTTCCCGCCCTTCCCTATCCAGTTTGTTAATGAAGGTCAGGATCGGCGTAGTACGCAGACGACAAACTTCCATCAGATTAATGGTTCTTTGCTCGACACCTTTAGCGACGTCTATCACCATTAGAGCTGAATCGACTGCCGTCAAAGTTCGATAGGTATCTTCAGAAAAGTCTTCATGGCCGGGGGTATCGAGCAGATTAATAACGCAATCTTTATGCTCGAACTGCATTACCGAAGTGGTCACCGAAATGCCTCGCTCTTTCTCCATTTCCATCCAGTCGGAGGTAGCATGACGCGCCGCTTTACGTCCTTTTACCGAGCCTGCAAGCTGAATCGCACCGCCGAACAGCAGCAGTTTTTCGGTGATAGTGGTTTTACCCGCATCAGGATGCGAAATGATGGCAAAGGTTCTACGCCTAACAGTTTCTCTGGCTTCCAGAGTATTCAAATGTTCATTCATTAATAATATGTACTCAATTATGTACGCAATGTAAAAGTTACTCAGTGGATATACCTAACCTAGAGAAAGGGACTTCCACCGTAAAGTTAAGAGTAGCCGTTTACAGGCACTCAACGGCGCAACGCTAGCTCATTCTAAAAATAAGGGCCTTAGCTGATGACAGGTAAATTAAAAAACCATCGACGAATATCCGTAGATAATCGAGGATGCCAAAATTTTTCTATTATAACATTACCATTAGTGCAACACAGCTTTAGCCAAGCGACAAATTGCTCCGTTTGATATAAATATCATTACCCTTTTAAACCGGGAAAGAGATGACGAACCACAAATGAATACCAATTTGAACAGATAGGCAACATAGAATTGTTTCTGCCATTTGACAATTCGCGACTATAACGCCAGACCGCTAGCTTAAAAACATCGCATCGCCATAACTAAAGAATCGATAAGATTCATCGATAGCATGGCTGTAGGCTTTCATAATAGGCTCATAACCGGAAAATGCTGAAACCAGCATCAGTAAAGTAGACTCGGGCAGGTGGAAGTTGGTCAACATCGCATCGACCGATTTAAACTGATAACCGGGAGTAACAAACAAGTCCGTATCGCCAAATCCCGCTTCCAGTCGACCGGTTTTGGATGCCGATTCCAGAGCCCTGACTGCCGTCGTACCAATCGCGATAACCCGCCCTCCCCTTGCTCGAACTTGCTGAACGGCAACTACCGTTTCCGGCAACACGGCAAAATATTCTTTATGCATAATATGCTCGGATAAATCGTCCACCCTGACCGGCTGAAAGGTACCGCTGCCGACATGCAAAGTCACAAAAGCGCTTTGTACGCCTTTAGCTTTAAGCTTATCTATCATCGCCTGATCAAAATGCAGACCTGCTGTGGGCGCTGCAACCGCTCCCGCTTCTCTGGCAAAAACAGTTTGATAGCGGGTCAAATCGGATTGGTCATCTTCACGGGTAATATAAGGCGGTAACGGAATATGGCCGATTTGCTCCAAAATTGATAGCAAACTGAGTACACCTTTGAATTCCAGTTGAAACAGATCATCCGCCCTACCCAAAACTTCACAACTAAAGTCGCCATCCAATTCGATTATGACGCCCGCTTTTGCCGATTTACTCGACCTGACATGAGCAATAGCGTGATGATCATCCAGAATACGTTCGATAAGAATCTCAACCTTACCGCCGCTTTGCTTTTTGCCGAATAACCTGGCCGGAATTACCTTGGTATCATTAAAAACAAGCAAATCGCGTTGATCGATCAAATCGATAAAATCGGTAAAGTACCGATCGCTTATTCGCCCGGTATGACGATCCATACACAACAGACGACTTGCATCGCGCTCTGCCAAGGGTTTTTGCGCAATTAGCGCTTCGGGTAACTGATAGTTAAAATCGCTTTTTTTCATAGCGGGCGATATTATCAGGTTAAGCTTTCGATTACACCTTTAAAAAAAATTAGCTTTTTTGGTCAGCCTTGTCTATAATGTCCGTTCTTTGCCGGGGTGGCGGAACTGGTAGACGCGCCGGATTCAAAATCCGGTTGGGGTGACTCAGTGCCGGTTCGATTCCGGCCCTCGGTACCAAACATTGGTTCAGAGCCGTGCAAAGAACTACAAAAACCCGCAAGTCGTAAGGCTTCGCGGGTTTTTTATTGTCCGAAGAAATGCAGCGATATTCACCCAAAAAGCTACCCTCGCCTTGGCCTGTGCGAAAATCAGCGCACCTTATCCTATTAAGGACTTTCTTGATGACCCTCAGCCTACTCTCCGGAATCCCTCGGAACGTAAATCCGATATAAATCATAGGGCGCTACAAGCGTGTCGAATACGGCCGAGAAAGGCAGGTCGGCAATCAGGATAGTTGTCACCAGCCCCTTGCTCCAAGCTGGGCTCGAACTCTTGCCGCTGAATGGCCCGCCCATATCTTTTATGTCCTGCCGAATGCCGGGATAGACCGTCCAATCCTTCTCAGCCGTTTCAGTCCTAGCGCGTATGCTTGAGCAACTCACCACAAGAAAGCTCATCAAAACAACCGCTATCCAACGCTCAATATTTGACTTCATAGAGTTTTCCTTTAAATCAATGAGAAATGAAGCTGCTTACCTTTGTTAGAATATTGAGCGCAGCCAACTGCACAGTCAATATGGGAAGATACGTAATTTGCTTATAACCGGGGCAATCGAACCCTTGTTAGGGCTTTAAAATGCGCAGAACAACCTGTCTTGCAGCAATTTTTTCTAAGGCATTGGAATTATTTACGATTTGTAAGGATATGCTCTCAATCTGTCCTGATATACTGCTTTTAATCTTTGATGCTGATGGCAATTTCTTTTCGTTGCCTGACAATTAAAGCAGGTGATCGTCGGGCATAAACAGCATGCCCGACCTACAGAACTACAGAACTATTTAGTGGATGCGATTGATAACAACGGGCAGCTGGTTTTATTGTCGGCGAAGCAAAGCCCGCTGAAATCCGGCATTGTTGTCTTTAAACACCGAACGCTTGCAAACGAAGTTTTATATAAATACTTGCAGGACAACGGCGTGGTTTGCGCCTTGCGCGGCGGCGGCATACGCTTTTCGCCGCATTTTTATAATACCTTTGAGGAAATTGACCGGGCGCTGGGGTTAATTTCAAGCGTAGCCGCGTAGGTTGGGCAACAGCTTTTCGTTGCCCAACATTTTGGTATCCGGTGATGGAATGTCCGTGGTCAAATCCAAAATCTGCCGCCATATTGAATCATCGTAATGTTGGGCATAAAAAGCATGCCCAACCTACAGGACT
>JADHTX010000139.1 GCA_016784875.1 Methylobacter sp. | reverse complement strand
TGATGTGCAGATGCCGGTTATGGACGGCTTTCAGTTGTTAAAAAATATGCAGCATAAATATTCAAAAACCCCCGTACTGTTGATGACGGCTTTTGGAACTATTCCCAAGGCAGTCGAAGCCATACAGGCCGGTGCGTCTGATTATCTTATTAAGCCTTTTGATGCGCAGGCGTTAGTCGATAAAGTGGCTGATTATGTGGATGCTAATCCCGCCGCGGCTAATTCAGAGGAAAACCAACGAGTCGTGCAGGACGAAAGCATGAAAAAACTTTACGCTCTGATAGCTAAAGTTGCCAAGACTGATGTTACAGTATTGTTGCAGGGTGAAAGCGGAACAGGTAAAGAGGTTGTTGCCCAGTATATTCATCAAAACTCAACGTACCATCGAGGGGCTTTTATCGCAGTGAATTGTGCGGCTATTCCTGAAAATATGTTGGAAGCGATGTTGTTCGGTTATGAAAAAGGTGCCTATACTGGAGCGGTTCAGTCCATGCCGGGCAAATTTGAACAAGCACAGGGCGGTACCTTATTATTAGATGAAATTGCCGAAATGGATTTAGGCTTACAGGCAAAATTATTGCGGGTATTGCAAGAAAAGGAAGTTGAGCGATTGGGCAGTTCAAAAAAAATCAAACTGAATGTCAGAATTTTGGCGGCGACCAATCAGAAGCTAAAAGAACATATGGAGCAGGGCTTGTTTCGCGAGGATCTGTATTACCGTCTTAGCGTGTTTCCAATTAATATTCCGCCATTACGCAACAGACCAGGCGATATTTTGCCGCTGGCAAAGGAATTACTTCAACGCCATGAACAAAAAGGCAAAAAATTGCCTGAGTTTGACAGTCTGGCTATTGAGAAATTGCTGGCTTATAACTGGCCTGGTAATGTAAGAGAGTTGGATAATGTGGTGCAGCGGGCTCTTATTTTAAGGTCTGAAAATATGATTACTGTTGATGATTTAGTGTTTGAGGGCGCCGACGCGATGATAGCTAAGGAGGCTGCTTCCTCTGAAGTTGTCCGGGCAGTACAGTTACCGCTGACAAATGAGAAGCTTGAGATTGGCGGTTTGGGCGTAGGAGTCCGATCTGCCGAAGAAAACATTATTTTGCAAACCTTACAGATGGAAAACGGCAGTCGTAAGATAACGGCTGAAAAGTTGGGTATTAGTCCTAGAACGCTCCGTTATAAAATGGCGAGGATGAAGGATTCTGGCGTTATTATTTCATGTTAAGATATGGCATTAAAAGTGCTTTAAACTCTGTACTATTAAGAAGGTAAGAGGAAAACCCCATGAGTGAGATGAATGTAAATCAAGTTTTGGCTCAGATGCGGGCAATGTCGCTTGAGGCTGGCAGCAGTAAAGTGCCGGAAACAGGTGGGGGCGGTGCTGATTTTGCCGCAATGCTAAAGCAGAGCATCGGCGCAGTTAATGATACCCAACAAACTTCCGTAAAAATGACTGAGGCTTTTGAAACTGGCGATACTAACGTAAGCTTAGCTGAGGTTATGGTTGCATCGCAAAAGGCGAGTGTTTCATTTCAGGCTATGCTTCAGGTCAGGAATAAATTGGTTCAAGCCTATGAAGATGTAATGAAAATGCCAATGTAACCGGGCGAGCTGTTCTTAAAACAAGTTGTGATTAAAATATGAGTGAACAGAGCGGTAATGGTTTAATGGAGGCAAATCGGCAGCATGAGTCAATGCCGACGAGCAATGAACACCTTGAGGGTGAAGCTTCTCATATTTTATCAGCCAAGGTCGATGCTCATCCAGCCATTAGAGGCTTAGCGGGTTTGACTATAGCGCGTCAGCTAGGATTGATGCTAGGCTTAGCTCTGAGTGTTGCTATTGGTGTTGCTATTGTTCTGTGGTCACAGGAACCTTCTTATGGGCGCTTGTATTCCGACATTGGTGAAAGTGATGTGGCAGATATTCTTGAAATTCTCAATAAGGAATCTATCGAGTATAAAGTTGAAAGCGGTTCCGGAGCCATTATGGTGCCTATGGATGACGTGAGTTCAATAAAACTCAAATTAGCGGCTCAGGGTTTGCCGAAAAGTACCAGTATGGGCTACGAACTGCTTGATAAAGATCAGGGTTTCGGCACCAGCAAAAGTGTAGAAATGGTGCGATTTCAACGAGCCTTAGAAGGTGAGATTGCACGGACTATTATGTCCATCCAAACTATAAAAACGGCCAGAGTACTGTTGGCCATCCCTGTTCAGTCAGTGTTTGTCAGGGAACGTAAAAAACCCAGCGCTTCGGTTATGGTCAATTTATACCAAGGCAGGTCGCTAGATAAAGGTCAAGTCGAGTCTATTATTCATCTAGTCGCATCCAGTGTGCCGCAATTGGATGCTAATCAAGTCACTGTCGTCGATCAAAAAGGTCAGCTGTTAAATAGTAATGACTCGTCAGCAGTAGGTAATTTGACTTCCAAGCAATTCGAATATAAGAAAAATATTGAAGAGCACCTGATGGGGAGGATTCAAAATATTTTGTCGCCTTTGGTTGGTAATGACGGAATGCGCGTACAAATTTCAGCGGATGTGGATTTTACCGAGACAGACAGGACGCAGGAAATGTTCAATCCTGACCTGCCTGCTTTGCGAAGCGAGCAAACATCGGAAGAACAAAATTCGTTGTCTGCTACTCAAGGTGTTCCGGGTGCATTATCCAATCAACCGACTCCTGCCGGTGTTGCCCCCGAAGCAATACCAGGTTCAGCAGCAGCTACTACGGGATCGACGGGTGTACCCGGTTCGTTAGCAAAAAATGCCACTAGGAATTACGAGCTGGATAAAACCATTACCCATACCCGATTAGCGACTGGAGGTCTGCGTCGTTTGTCTGTAGCCGTGGTTGTTGATGATCGGCATTTACTCCAGAGCGATGGTACATTTAAAGCGCAGGCTTTTTCTCAGGAAGATATTAATCGTTTTAGTGATTTGATAAAGCAGGCTGTAGGTTTTGATAGTAGTCGGGGGGATCAGGTTACCGTCACTAATGTGACTTTCAAAATGGACGATCTGATTGAAGAATTACCGACAGTACCTGTTTGGGAGCAAGGCTGGTTCCTTGATCTGGTGAAACAAGCAGCCGCTGTGTTGGCTGTGTTATTCCTGCTTTTTGGCGTGCTGCGACCTACGATGCGCAGTCTTGTCGGTCGGGATATCGAAGAGAAAAAAGCCTTAGCTTTGGCAGAAGCAGAAGAAAAGGCAGCTGCAATGGGGGGGACTGTCCGCTTTAATGAGCAAGGTGCGCCTGAGGCTGTGCCGGCCGGTCAAAAAAACGTGGATTTTACTATGCCCCCTGAAATGCAGGATCTGTTGTTGTTAGATACTCCTCAGAGTTATGAGCATCGCTTGGAATATGTAAAGCGGTTGGTTGATGATGATTCGAAGGTAGTAGCGCAAGTAATTAAATCGTGGATTAAAAAAGATGGCTAAGGCACCGGCAAAAGAATTAACCCAAGTTGATAGAGCAGCGGTATTGCTGCTGGCGCTGGGAATGGATAGGGCGGCGCTTGTTCTAAAGCACATGACTCCCAGAGAAGTGCAGATTTTGGGCATTACCATGGCCAGCGTGGGAGAGATTTCCATAGAGATGATGGATGAAGTGGTTGAAGAATTTATTGTCGCAGTAAAGAGCCAAACTGCTCTGGGTATGGATACCGATGAATATATCCGTACCGTGTTGATTAGCGCCTTGGGTGCGGATAAGGCGAACAGTATCCTTGACCGGATTTTGCAGGGTGGTAACACTAAAGGTATCGAGCAGTTGAAATGGATGGATACTCGATCGATTGCAGATATGATTCGATTGGAACATCCGCAAATTGTCGCGACAATTATGTCCTTGATGGACAGTGAGCAGGCGGCTGATGTGATCATGTTCCTGCCCGAAAGCATGCGTTCCGATTTAATGATGAGAATTGCCACAATGAAAGGCATACAACCATCCGCATTGCGCGAGTTGGATCAAATTATGGAAGCGCAATTAACCGGCTCCGATAATGTTAAGTCTACAAGTATTGGGGGTGTGGATGCGGTGGCTAATATTTTAAATTTTCTGGATGGAGGTGCGGCAGATCTGGTTATGTCTGGAATTGCTGAGCACAGATCCGAACTGGCCCAGGAAATTCAGGAGAAGATGTTTACTTTTGAAGATCTGACTTCAATTGACGAAAGGGGTATGCAAACCTTGTTACGAGAAGTTTCAACCGGACAGCTGTTGCTGGCGTTGCGGGGTGTGGGTAGTGAGCTTAAGGAAAAAATATTCAGCAATATGTCCAAAAGGGCGGCAGAAATGCTGCGTGATGATTTGGAGGCTTCACCTCCCGCTAAGTTAAGTGAGGTGGAGTTGGCGCAGAAAGATATATTGGCTATTGCTAAGAAATTAGCCGATGCAGGCGAAATACAAATGGGAGTCGGTGGTGATGAACTCATCTAAAACGAGCAGATTTACTGCCGCTGAGTTGGAGTCGTTAATTTTATGGAGTATGCCGGATGTTTCCGGGGGCGAAGCACCTGCTGAGCTTGAGGTAGAGGAAGTTGAGGAAGTAGAGGAGGCCGAGCCGACGCCCATTTTGACCGTTGATGAAATTGAAGCCATGCAAAAACAGGCTTATGACGAAGCGTTTGCGCAAGGTAAAATGCATGGTTTTTAGCAGGGTTTTGATGAGGGTTCAAAAAAAGGTTATGAGGAGAATTTGCATTTGTTGCAAAGCCAGGCGGCGACACTGGTCAGTCTTTTGGAATCATTAAGTGAGCCGTTTAAATTGCTTGATGAAGAAGTGGAAAAAGAGCTGGTTAAGCTGACTATTGGTATTGCAACGCAAATAATACGTAGGGAAATTAAGTTGGATCAAGGGCAAATCGTTGCCGTTGTTCGGGAAACAATCAATGTCTTGCCGTTGGCCTCGCAAAAAATCAGTTTGAAGTTACATCCTGAAGATGCCGATATAGTGCGATCTGCATTAGCCTTGGATGAAATGTCACCTAGTTGGAACATCGTTGAGGATCCGTTAATTACCCGTGGCGGCTGTAAAGTAGATACTGAGATTTCTCATGTTGATGCAACGGTAGAACATCGATTGGCAGCTGTAGTATCAACGATATTGGGTGGCGAGCGGGAGCGTGACTGTCGGGATGTAGAAGTCGTTTCCGATGGTTCCAAGGTCGTAAGCTCTGGAGCAGATGCCGAGGATAAAAACTTGTGATTCCAGATGGGGATAGGTCGCGACTTTGGCTAGCTAAATTAAAACCTTACTCTGAAAGATTAGCTGAGGTACCTGAGCTTGTTGTTGAAGGTAGACTTTCTCGAATGGTTGGTCTGACGCTTGAGGCGGTCGGTTGTCGAGCTGCAATTGGTTCCCGCTGTCGGATTGAGACTAAGAATGGCCGAATGATTGAGGCGGAAGTAGTAGGTTTTTCCGACGCCCGTATTTTTTTGATGCCGACCGCTGAAGTTCATGGGCTGGAACCGGATTGTCGGGTCATTCCCATGGGTAAAAATAGTTTGGCTAGAGTGGGTTTCGGTCTATTAGGGCGCGTACTGGATGGTGTAGGAAATGCGATTGATGATAAGGGGCCGCTTAAAACCGACGCCCTGATTTCGCTCAATGGTGTGCCGATTAACCCGTTATCCAGAAGGCCGATACGCGAGCCGCTCGATGTTGGTGTTAGGGCGATTAATTCGATACTCAGCGTAGGTCGTGGGCAGCGTATGGGTTTGTTTGCCGGTACTGGTGTAGGAAAAAGTGTATTGCTGGGCATGATGACCAAGTTTACCAAGGCGGATATTGTTGTGGTCGGCCTGATTGGTGAGCGGGGACGAGAGGTTAATGAATTTGTATTAAAGACTTTGGGCGAAGAGGGGCTCAAAAGAGCAGTGGTAGTGGTTTCGCCTGCCGATTGTCCGCCTTTGATGCGTGTTCATGCGGCATTGCTGTCAACCAGTATTGCCGAGTATTTTCGTGATCAGGGGCTTGATGTATTGTTGTTAATGGACTCTTTAACGCGATTTGCCCAGGCGCATCGTGAAATTGCCTTGGCTATTGATGAGCCCCCGGCCACTAAGGGTTATCCGCCTTCGGTTTTTGCCAAATTGCCGCATTTGGTAGAGCGCGCTGGCAATGCCGATCACGGCGGGGGATCTATCACGGCTTTCTATACGGTTTTGGCTGAAGGTGACGATACTAACGATCCTATTGCCGATGCGGCCAGAGGGGTGCTGGATGGGCATGTTATATTGTCCAGGAGCTTAGCCGAATCTGGGCATTTTCCTGCCATTGATATAGAGGCGTCAATTAGTCGCGTTATGCCGGATATTATTGATACAGGTCATTTGCAAATGGCGAGGGATTTAAGGCGAATGTATTCATTGTATCAGCAGAATCGCGATTTAATCAGTGTTGGTGCATACCAGCCGGGATCGGACCCTAGAATTGATAAGGCTATTGAAAGAAACCCGGCAATTTTGAGTTTTTTGCAGCAGGATATGGATGAACCGGTTGATATAGATCGGAGTTTGCAAGAATTGGCATTGTTATTGGGTGTCAATAGATAGATTACCGCTAATGCTCAAGCTACTTTAATACCAAGGACATAAGTGAAAAAATCGCAACGCATTAAAACAATAGTAGATATTAAGGCGACACAGGAAAAAAATGCATTGGAAGTACTGGGTGCCGTTCAGAGAAAGCTATTGACCATGCGGGTTCAAGTGGACGGGCTAAAGAATTATCGGAAGGAATATCAAGATAGATTTGACCTGCTAGGCGGTAAGGGGGTCAATATTGCCCAACTTCTGGAATTTAGGTCGTTTATTGATAAGCTTGATAAGGCAATAATAGGCCAAGAGCAATTGCTGTGCTCAATTGAGGTTGAGTTGCTGTCCAAAAGAAAAATTTGGGAAGAGTTACATCATAAAACTCAAAGTTTGCAGAAAGTTTGCGACTCAGCTTTGGTAGTGGAAATGAAACAGGAAGCTAAGCGTGAACAACTGGAGCAGGATGAGCGAGCATCCAGAATTGGTCGTAATAACTCAAGTGGCACAGGGAGTGCTTAGTAATTAATAATGATTCTAAGGGGATTGGTTATGAATATAGAGAGTACAAGTTTATCGTCTTTGGCGATTAGTAATGGCAAGGTTGAAGGTGCCTCGCCGCCTTTGACTGATGGTGTTATTTCCGAAGTTTTCTCTAGTGCATTAGTTACGCAGGTTGAATTGTTAAGTAATTTAAAAACGGAGGATTCGTTGCCACCGAAGGCGTCGGAGGTTACCGGTTTATCTCTACCGGCAACGGATGTTGTCGGCTTGCCTTTAGATAAGGTTGATGTGCAAGATTTTGCCGCTTTATTGGGCAATGATTTGCCGTCGTCATACAAAATAAAGGACGATGTTGACCATGAGGCGGCTTTGGTTGCGGTAACAGACACATTAAAATATATTGCCATGGGCTCTACCGCAGGAGAAAAGGCGGCAATGGCTGAGAAAAACATAAAAGACGTGATTGCAATGGCTGTCACATCTGAGCAAAATGCAAAAGACGTAATTACTGCGGCTGTTTCGGCTGAGCAAAATACAAAAGACGTGATTGCAATGACTAATTCTGCCGAGCAAAACACGGAAGATAGTGTTAATGAAGCGGAACAAGGCATGAATAATGTTGTTGTCAGTACCGCGACTCCGGTTCAAATGGAGTTGATGCAGGCAAATAATAAGTCTGATCAGCAGCAGGCTGAAGGTGAGGCTAAAATAACGGTTACTGAAGGGGAGGCTAAAATAACGGTTGCTGAGGGTGATCTTGGAAGCGATGGAGAGGCAGCAGTTATCATTCTTCCTGCGATAGTTCCGGTTGAACTAGGAAAGTCAGTCAATAATTTGACGGCTAAGGATGTGGGTAAAGTGGATGAGATGCCTATTTTTATAAAGTCATCGACAACAGGGGATACTAAGCCGAATCAATCTGTGAAAACGCCTGTTGGAGTGCTGCAAAGTGAAGCTGTTTTTGGGTCGTCTTTTCAGGAAAAACAATACCTTAATGTAAAATACGTTGAGAATGTAGGGCAAGCGGAAAAGATTGGGAATGAGGAGTCGAAGCCCTTAAATTTAGAAGGGGAGAAAGCTTTGCCAAGGGTTGGGGCGGATATGACGCTGCTTAATAAAATGGTTGTTGACAATAAAGCAGATGTTCCAGCAATAACTAAGCCGCTAACTCATCCGGAATGGAATAAGGATTTGGGTGAGCGGATTGTGTGGATGAGCAGCAAGGCGATACCTTCGGCAGAAATTAGATTGAATCCGCAGCACCTTGGTCCCATATCGGTCCGTGTTGATGTGGCTGATAATCAGGCAACTGTTACTTTTTCAGCTCAGCATGCGGCAAC